>NZ_JAFCTF010000010.1:0-141358 GCF_049895885.1 Acinetobacter sp. TSRC1-2 | reverse complement strand
CTGACCTTTGACCGTCTGTCTTCGGTGTTTGTATCCAACACGGTACATGAAGAAAACCAGCCGGCGCATTTGAAGCTAACCGATGCTTCAATTCCAGTCAACGTCAACCTGCCGAAATGGGATGAGCCTGCTCAGCGCTATTGCCCGGCGGGGGTGTATGAAATTATGGAAAATAATGACGGCTCGAAACGTTTTCAGATCAATGCAGCCAACTGTGTACACTGCAAGACCTGTGACATTAAAGATCCATCTCAGAACATCACCTGGGTAACACCTGAGGGTGGCGGTGGTCCAAACTATCCGAATATGTAATCTCGAATTGAGATAAAAATAAACCCGCTTTAAAGCGGGTTTATTTTTTACATCTTCTTTCATACGAAGACTTAAATTTTAAATTTGAAAATTTTTTACCATAACCAGCAGATACATAAGCATTTTCAATATCGTTAAATAAAGTTGAAAAAAGTGTGCCTTTGAAAGTTTCTTTTTGATCAAAAAAATAATACTTAGATGTTATATCATCAACTCTTTCTATAATCATCGATCGTTTTACTGAAGATTTATCACTTACAAATTCTTCAGCATGAGAATTTAAAAAAGCCATTCCATCCTTATAAAAAATCTTAGCATTGCTTTTATCATCTAAAATTTCTGCCATCACAGAACAATAAAGAAATTCTATGCCTCTTAGAGCCTTCCATTCATTATCAGAGGGATAAAAAACCATTAAATCAATATCACTGAACACTCGATTTTCTATATTTTCTAAATTACGAATATTTTCCGATAATGCATAAACCTCTTCAGCTCGAACAGTCACATGAATAAATAAAAGGATACATATCCCAATAAAGTATTTGTATTTTATCATTATTAATAATTCTCACCCTTTGAAAATATTATTTATTATATTTATTCAATAAGATGCATGACATTGAAGTCACGCAATCTTTTCTATTGATTAGCCTTTTCTGACTAAATAATGAAATTCTTTATTGCCTGCTTCATCCAGTACTTCTTCCTGTAATAATAATTCATGACCCAAATGCATACAGAATTTTGGAATATCCCAAGACGTCGAATTATCTGTGGCATACACTTCCACCACATCACCCGATTTTGATTTACGAATCGCTTGATGCAACATCATTACAGGTTCGGGACAGCGCAGTCCTCGTGTATTCAGCTGAATAGTGGGCATAACAAGCGGTTCAGACATTCTTAAACTCGGTATTAAAAAATCATGGCTATTTTAACATAAACTTAAATGCCATCTTTTGCTTTCAAACACCATATCAAAATCACAAGAAATGATGACTCAAGCATTCATGGAATACAGCTATTTTATAGATAGACATCTATATTTTCTCGGGTATGATAAAATTTGTTTTTTTAGATATTAAGAGTCTTTAGGAAAGATCATGCACGAGGAATCAGGCCCGTCGTGGGGCATGCGCGGCTTACGCAAATGGTTGAGCACCGCACCCGAAACTCGCGACGAACTGCTAAAATTAGTACAAGATTCACGTCGTTTTTTAGAACCCGATACTGTTGCAATGCTTGAAGGCGTACTTGACCTTCCTGCGACAAAAGTCCGTGAGGTCATGACCCCGCGAACATCGATGATTAGCCTGCAAGAAGATGATCAGCTCTTAGACATCTTACATACCCTTGTAGAGTCTGCACATTCTCGCTTCCCGGTATTTTCATCCGACCAACCCGACAATGTGGTCGGCATTTTATTGGCCAAGGACTTACTGCCATTTTTGACAGAACCGAACAATAAAGTTGATATTCGTGCATTAATGCGCCAGCCGATCTTTGTTCCAGAAAGTGCCCGATCTGACCAAGTCCTGCGTATGTTAAAAAATACCCAGACTCATATTGCTGTCGTCATTGATGAATATGGCACAACCTCTGGACTGGTGACTTTAGAAGACATTTTAGAAGAAATTGTCGGCGAAATTGAAGACGAACATGATACGGTCGATGAAGAGGCTCAATACATTATTCCGGATAATGATCCTCAAACGGCGAATACATGGCTCGTTCAAGCACTTACACCAATTGAACATTTTAACAATGTTTTAGATGCTGAATTTTCTGATGATGAAGTAGAAACTGTCGGCGGTTTATTGCTTCAAGAAATTGGTTTAGTCAGCGATTTACAAGGTCAAATCATTGAACTTGAAAATTGGGAATTCACCATTGTAGAAGCAGATGCACGTACTATTCATCTGATTCGAGCTGTCCGTAAATGAGAACATACTTTGATAAGCTGTTAAATTCCTCTCAACAAAAAAATCAGCTCCCGTTTATTTATCCCTTTTTAATTTCGTTGTTTTCAGGTGCAATGTTCAGTTTTGCGCTGGCACCTTATTATTACTGGTGGCTTGCACTGCTGTCCCCGGCCTTGCTCTATGCATCACTGCGTAAACGTTCGGCAAGACAAGCCTTTGGCATTGGCTGGGCTTACGGCTTTGGCTTATGGTTTGTCGGTGCATTTTGGCTCTATACCTCTATCCATGTTTATGGTGATACCAGTGCCTTTATAAGTGTACTGATGATTGCTTTTATGGCCTTGGTGATGGGTTTATTTACCGCCTTGCAAACCTGGATCTATCGTCGCTTCTTCCCTGAAACGCCACTGACTTTTGCACCGCTTTGGGTGTTCTTTGAGTGGGCAAAAACCTGGGTATTTACCGGTTTTCCGTGGTTATTTGTCGGCTATGCTTTTACTGAACGCTTCCTAGATGGCTATGCACCGCTATTCGGGATCTTCGGTGTATCGTTTGTTGTCATCATACTGGCCTGTTCGCTGGTTGAAATCCTAAATAAACGTGTGTTTTGGATTGTTCCTTCCGCGATCTTACTGCTGGGTGCCTGGGGAGCTTCACACCTCAACTTTGTTGAAGAAAAAGATGAGAAGCCACTTTCAGTTTCGCTCATTCAGGGCAATATTCCGCAAGACCTGAAATGGCTGACAGAGTATCAATTTAAAACCTTGATGATCTATGCCAATTTAAGTCGTACCGAATGGGGACGTGACCTGATTGTTTGGCCTGAATCTTCAATTCCAATGTTCCAGACCGATATCCAACCCTTCCTAGATGCCATGAAAGTTCAGGCAGAAAAATCTGGAACAGCATGGGTTACCGGTCTTCCCTATTGGGATTTGAAAGAATCTAAATCCGAAGGTATGCCGATGTACTACAACAGTATCATGGCTACAGGTGATGAGACTGAGGGTCTGTATAAAAAGCAACGTTTAGTCCCGTTTGGTGAATATATTCCTTTATCTGGCTGGCTGAGCTGGGTATTGCCGGCATTACAAAATGACCCCTCGATGAGTGGTTTCTCTCGTGGAGCACGTGACCAAAAACCATTGAATGTGAAAAACCATGCGCTTGGTGCGGCTATTTGCTATGAAGTGGCTTATCCAAACCTCACGCGTCGTAATGCCAGTCAAAGCGATTACTTGGTTACAGTATCCAATGATGCATGGTTTACCGGAACTGCGGGACCTTGGCAACATTTACAGATGGTGCAAATGCGTGCCAAAGAAAATGGCCGCTGGTTTATTCGTGCCACCAATACCGGTGTAACTGCATTTATTGATCATAACGGGCATATTGTAAAACAAGCACCGACGGATCAAACAGCGATCCTTCGTGGTGAAGTTCCAGCGATGCAGGGTGAAACCTTATATATGCGTCTCAGTGATTGGCCAATTCTAGGTTTCTCATTGTTGTTGTTGATTCTAGGCTGGATTTATCGTCCACGTAAGATTGATATTTCGTTTAAGTCAAGGCGTTAATATTCGCCTTCAAAAGTCCCCCCTTTGAAAAAGGGGGACTTAGGGGGATTGTTCTTCATGCGATCGGGAAAAGGACTCGAATAAAAATAACTTTAGAGAACCTCTTCCTTGCGAACTCAGAATATATTCTGAGGATTCTCATCTCCTAAAAGGAGAGAGAATTTGCAACAATAAAAAACCGAGGTCAATGCCTCGGTTTTTTATTCAACTGATTTTATAGCTGGGTCACTAAATAAGACATCATTACTGTTAAAAATAGCATCGGAATATAACGATAAACTTTCACTACACTTTGTTCTAATACTGAAACCTGTTGTTGTTTTAATCTCAGTACAGTCGCTTTTAATGCCGACCAAAAGCACAAAACAAACAGTGCGCTGAATAAACTGATTGCAAAAAATCCCACCATAATCTGGCTACTTCCTTCTGTTGCATGCCATAAACTTAGAATACCTTGACTGATCGGAAGCAAACTCAAAATTAAAAGAACAGACTTGAGCATTGCCCAATGAAATTGGTTAATTTCATCCGATATTATTAATGCTTTCATTCCATTCTCCCCGGCAAAATCATTACCATTCAGAACATTATGCAAGCTTTTTAATAAATAGAAAGCCTATTTCCATTCACATATAATCATTATTGTAACTATCAAATATGGGAATAATTCTTATTATAAGTCTCAAACAAAAATTATTATCTAAATTTATTAAAATTCAATAGCTTGTTATATTTTTTATAATCAAGATGCATTATCACTTCACTTAGTATTGACAGTTAAATTAAGTGAAGTGATATATTCTATTAACTCAGAATAAATGATGCTGCTGAATTAAGGCTGGTAATAAATATCGGCATCTGTTCCTTCACCGCCCTCTTTACCGTCGGCACCAAAAGAATATAAATCGAATGCTCGACCTTCAGCCCCGGGAATGACATATTGAATATCATTATCCCAACTGTCTTTTGGATAACCCCCTTTGACATAACCACCCTGCATCCAGTTTTTTGCAGAAGCCGGTTGATTGACCAAGGCATCTAAACCGCCATCTTGCATAGAAGGATATTTACCATTATCGAGTTTATATTGATCTAACGCTCCCGCAACTCCTTTTAAGGTAATGGCAGATGTATCCACCTTGGCTTTTTCACCGCGCCCCATCACATTAGGTACAATCAGCGCAGCCAATACGCCCAAAATCACAATCACTACCATGACTTCAATCAGGGTAAATCCTGATTGCTTGGCTTGATATATTTTCCCTTGCATATAACTCTCTCGCAAAAATCGTTATCTTTATAAGATGGGTTAAATCATATTATTCATATTTACAATCGGCAGCATCACCGCAATCACAATCACCAAGACAATACTGGCCATTAACACCAGCATTAACGGTTCAAGCAAAGCAAGGAGTGTTGAAATAAGAGTGGTGACTTCTCGATCCTGCATGGTCGAGGCACGCTCCAGCATGCGATCCAGCTCACCCGATGCTTCACCACTTTTGATCATTTGTACCATCATCGGTGGAAAATAACCACTGCGTTCCAGTTGCGTTGCAAGGTTGCCACCTTCCGTGACTTTCTCGGCAGCCAGATTAACTGAATCACGAATCACCCAGTTATTGCTCACTGCTGCACCAATTTTAAGTGCATCCACCAATGGTACGCCCGACTGGGTCAAAATCGATAAAGTACTGGCAAAGCGTGCGGCATTTATACCACGCGATAATTTACCAAATAATGGCAATTTGAGCGTTAAACGATCAAAAGCATAATGCCCGGCGGAAGTTCTTAAAAAACGTGCCAAGGCAATAAAACCGACTACACTCGCCACCAACAGAAATGGCCATGCCACGCGAATGAAATCACTGGCCTTCATCAGTGCCACTGTAATCCACGGTAAGGCATCTTTACTTTGATCAAAAGTCTTTACAATATCGGGAACCACATAAGTCATCAGCCCCATCACAATCGCAAAGGACATCAACATTAGGATAATGGGATAAATCATCGCGCCTTGCACTTTTTTCTGCATGGCAAAGCGGTTTTCAGTGTAATCTGCTAACTGATCCAGAATTAAATCCAGATGTCCGGAGCGTTCACCGGCGGCAATGGTGGCAATATATAAGTCAGGTAAACGTCCGGCTTGATGCAAGGCATTGGCCAGTGAATGCCCTTCCATGACTTTGGAACGTACTGACATCAACAAATTTTGCACATGGGCTTTTTCGCTTTGTTTGCCCACCGCACGTAGCGCTTCTTCTAAAGGAATCGCGGCTGCCACCAGAACTGAAAGTTGCCGGGTAAATAGTGCCAAATCATAAGCGGTGATTTTTTTCTGAAACCAGCGGGTGGAATTGTGCTTATCTTTTTGCTCAACAGGATCAACCGTTACAGGAATGAGCTCTTTGTCTCTTAACTGTTGACGAATTTGACGTGCTGAATCCCCTTCTAACACGCCTTTTTGCTGCTTCCCTGAAGCATCAATGGCAGTAAATTGATATGCAGGCATTGTGATGCTCTAACTTTCTAAAATTTGCTTCAGCGCTGTTGCGTCTGACCACCAAAATCATTCATATTCTTATACATAAATGATTCGCTCACTCTAACATAACTCGACCTCTAGCACGACGAAATTTGATCAGGACGCTTTGACCCTAATTTATGCCAAATACACCCTTGACTCCATCCGACATTTATCGCATTCGTGTTGCAGTACCGGTCTATATTTATGACTGTTTTGATTACACCTTAACGGCTGAACAATATCAACAAGCTGAAGTTGGGGCACGTGTTGCAGTGTCATTTGGACGGCAAAATCTGATTGGCATTATTGTTGAAAAATTAACAAATGATACCCCGATTGACGCACGTTTTAAACTTAAGGCCATTACCGAGTTGCTTGATGATGAGGCTATTTTAGATACCAAAATTTTAAGTTTGTTGACTTGGTCAGCGCAATATTACCAGTTTCCGATTGGCGAAGTTTTTCAGAGTGCCTTACCCACATTTTTACGTCAGGGCAAACCGTATAATTTATTGGCGCGGATGTGGAAAGTGCTGGATTTAAATGCGGAAGCCAAAGTAACACGCTCCGAAAAACAGCAGCAAGCGTATAAAATACTTAAATTGCATCCCACGGGTACAGCAGAAAATATTTTAAATCTGGCTGGGGTTGAAACGGCGACACTCAAAGCGCTGGAAAAAAAAGCCATTGTAGAATGTGTTTTGGAAAATCAGGATTTTAGCCCGCAGCCGGTCACTCTGGCGCAAATGCCGTTAACAGCGAATGAGGATCAAAAGAAAGCCATTCAACAGGTGTTAAAAGCACAAAAAAAATATCAGGCTTTTTTACTCGATGGTTTAACCGGTAGCGGTAAAACTGAAGTCTATTTGCAAATCATGCAAGAGGTATTGAAACAAGGCAAACAAGTTTTGGTTTTAGTGCCTGAAATTGGTCTTACTCCGCAAACCATCAGCCGCTTCCAGTCACGTTTTCATGGTAACATTGTACTGCTGCATTCAGGGCTGAATGATTCAAAACGCTTACAAGCCTGGCAGGCTGCACAAACCGGCAAAGCCTCGATTATTTTAGGTACACGTTCTGCTATTTACACCCCATTGCCAAATTTGGGCTTAATCATTCTGGATGAAGAACACGACCTCTCGTTTAAACAGCAGGAAGGTTTTCGCTATCACGCCCGTGATGTCGCGATGTATCGTGCTCACCTAGAAAGCTGTCCGATTATTTTGGGTTCCGCTACGCCGAGTATTGAAAGTTATGCATTGGTCGATTCCGGGAAAATGACCCGTTTGGAGCTGAATCAGCGTGCAGGTATCGCGCTGATGCCAAAAATTCATCTGATTGATCTGAAAATTGCGCAAAAGCAGAATGGGATTAGCCAAAGCCTGATTGATGAAATTCAAAAACGGTTAGATAAAAAAGAACAGGTTTTGGTTTTTTTAAACCGCCGTGGGTATGCACCGGTACTGATTTGTGAAAGTTGTGCCTGGCAAGCCAAATGTCCACATTGCGACGCTAACTTTACCGTGCACCGCCAGCCTTATCAGCATTTGCATTGTCATCACTGTGGCAGCATTCACCGCATGCCCGATCATTGTCCGCAGTGCAAACATACGGAACTGAAATCGATTGGCATGGGCACAGCTAAAGTTGAAGAACACCTGCAACAGCTTTTTCCCAATTTCGATGTGATTCGCGTAGACCGAGATTCCACCAGCCGGGTCGGTAGCTGGCAAAAAATTTATGACAAGATTCAGAAAAGTGAACCGATTATTTTACTCGGTACGCAAATGCTGGCCAAAGGACACCATTTTCCTTATGTCACTTTAGTGGCGATTCTGGATATTGATTCAGGCTTGCTCAGTGTCGATTTTCGAGCCACCGAACGTACCGCTCAACTAATCGTACAAGTGGCTGGTCGTGCCGGGCGCGGTGAACGCAAAGGTGAAGTCTATTTACAAACTCTGAGACCGGATCATCCTTTACTCAACACTTTAATTGACAAAGATTACCGGCATTTTGCCAAGCAGACCTTAACAGAACGTCGAGCGGCACTGTTGCCACCTTTTCGGTATGCCGCATTGATTCGTTGCGAATCAAAAAGTCAGGAACAGAATCAGGAATTTTTACAGCAACATGCACAAGCCTTAAGACAGGTTTCTGAACATCTGATTGATATCTGGGGACCGATTCCAGCGCCGATGGAACGTAAAGCCGGGCGTTATCAGGCGCATATGGTACTGTTATCGCAAGATCGTGCCCGATTACACTTTTATATTCGTGCATGGTGGCAAAACATGTTGCATCAAAAGCCCTCAACCATGAAACTTACACTGGATATAGACCCTCAGGAATTAAGCTAAGCCAAAGTTCATGCTGGGCTTAATTTTTTTGAAATTAAAATAAATTCTAGGACAGACCAATGTCGCTGCTGTTGCAAATTACGATTTTCCTTGGTGCTTCCCTACTCTTGGTTCCCTTGGCCAAGCGCTTTGGAATTGCCACTGTACTCGGCTATTTGTTTACCGGTATTTTACTTGGTCCCAGTGTCTTTAATATTGCCAGTGACCCGGAAGCGATTCAAGAACTGGCGGAATTTGGCGTAATTTTATTGATGTTCATTATTGGCTTAGAGCTACGTCCGCAACGGCTGTGGGAGATGCGTAAATCCATCTTTTTGATGGGCAGCCTGCAGGTCGGCATTAGCGGTATTATTCTGGCCGTGCTGATCTTTTTTGCCTTGAACCAGAGCCTTTCTGCCAGCTTTGTGATTGGCATGGCACTGGCACTTTCCTCTACGGCCTTTGTGTTACAGCTTCTGGCGGAAAAGCAACAGCTGAACACCACCTTTGGGCAGCAATCCTTTTCTATTTTACTATTCCAAGATATTGCTGCCATTCCGCTCTTAGCAATTATCCCCCTACTTGCCGGTACTGAATCGACCCATCATGGGGTTGCCTATTTTGCTGCAATTATTGCGACCTTTAGCGGTTTGTTTTTGTTTAGTCGCTATATGATGCGTCCGTTTTTTCGTTTCGTGGCAAAAAGTGGTGCGCATGAACTGATTACGGCAGTGGGTTTGTTTATTGTCTTGGGCGTGGTTGCACTGATGGATGTACTGGGTATTAGTACGACCTTGGGAGCTTTCTTAACGGGCGTCTTGCTCGCCGACTCTGAATTCCGCCATGAACTTGAAGCCAGCATTGCGCCCTTTAAAGGGCTGTTACTGGGGCTGTTCTTTATGACTGTCGGCATGACCACCCAGTTATCCCTGCTGGTGGATATGCCTTGGCTGATTATCGGTGGTGCACTTCTTTTAATGCTGATCAAAAGCGTTACTCTGACAGCAATTGCCCGTTATTTAAAATATTCATGGCGTAACAGCTTACTGCTTGCCACCTGCTTATCTCAAGGCGGTGAATTTGCTTTCGTGGTGCTCAAAGTCGCCAGTAGTGAAAAAGTCATCACCCAAGCGATTCTTGAGCCTGTAACCTTGATTGTTACACTTTCCATGGTGCTCACCCCAATGCTGTACTGGTTGATCAGCAGCTGGATTATTCCTTTAATTGATAAAGAAAAAGTGCCTGTCTATGATGAAATTCCAGATACGCATAACCCGATGATCATTGCCGGCTTTGGTCGTTTCGGACAGATCATTGCCCGTATTGCGCATTTACAGCATCAATCCTTTACCGCAATTGATAGCAATTTAGAAAAAGTGGATTTCGTGCGCAAGTATGGCGGCAAGGTATACTATGGTGATGCCACCCAACCTGATATCTTGCGTTCGGCAGGAATTGAACAGGCCAAAGTTTTTGTGCTGGCGATTGATGATATTGAAGACTCGATGAATGTCGCACGTCATATTCGTTTAAACTATCCAAACCTGAAACTTTTAGTACGGGCACGTGATCGTCATCATGTGCATTTACTGCGTGATTTAGGGGTAGAACATATCTGGCGTGAAACCTATTTATCTTCACTGGGTATGGCCTACCGTGCCTTGCGCGAATTAGAGATCAGTGAAGAAGATGCCAATAAAAGTATTGAATTGTTCCGTGATTACGATGAAAAATTATTGCTTCAGCAACAACGGGTCTATACCGATGAACAAAAAATTTATGAAACACATCGTAATGCTTTAGCAGAGCTTGAACACTTATTTGAAAGTGATGCCCAGATTCGTCAAGAACCTACTGGCGTCAATTTACAACGTGGCTTAGCACATCAGCGTATTGATGTCACAAGAGATGATAGTAACTAGCTTGTGTTTTACAATGTAGACACCATTAACACCGGCTATTGGAGAAATTTATGTCTGAATTACGTCAACGCTTTTATATTGAAAATTGCCCGGTTCGTGGTGAAGTGGTGCATCTCGAAAAAGTTTTGCAAACCATTCTTGCTCAACGGGATTATCCTCAAGCCATAGAAGTACTTTTAGGGGAAATGCTCAGTGCTACAGCTCTGCTCGCCAGCACTCTTAAAATTAAGGGACGTATTAGCCTGCAAATTCAGGCAGCTGGAACATTTAAGTGGGCGATGGCAGAATGCGATCATTTGGGTCAGCTACGCGCTTCAGCAGATTACGAAGAAGATCCACGTTTCTTTCAAGCCAAAGACAGCAGTACTATTTTAACGTCTCTGGTCAATCCGGTGCTATTTATTAATATTGAACCTGAGTTTGGTGAACGCTATCAAGGTATCATTGCCCTTGAACATCCTACATTAGCGGGTTGTTTGATGCAGTATTATGATTTATCTGCACAAATTCCGACAAAAATTCGCTTGGCCAGTACTGCAAAACAATCTGGCGGTTTACTGATTCAGCTGTTACCACGTAATAGTGAAGAAGAGCAGCACTGGGTAGATGAAGATCTCTGGCCGCGTTTGACCCTGTTAACCGAAACCTTAAAGCCAGAAGAGTTAACTGAGCTTGAAGCAACAGAAATTCTTTACCGTTTATATAATGAAGAAGATGTTCGCTTACCCGAAGTGGAACAATTAAGTTTTGGTTGTACCTGTTCTAAAGACCGTTGCGCCAATGCATTGATTCAGATTGGGGTCGAGGCGGTTCGTGAAACCTTGGAGTTTCAAAACCCAATTACCATGGACTGCCAGTTCTGTAGCACCCGCTATACCTTTACTGCCGAAGAAGCTTTTGGACTGTTTGGGAAACATCTGAGCTAAATTGGCTCCAAATTCTAAAACAAGAGTAGCAATATAGCTGCTCTTTTTTATCAGAAAATTTAAGCTTATATTCCTGTTGTGGTTTTATCTGAAGCTTCGTAGTTGTAGTCTGGCTATTTTTGAGGAAAATCTTCCTATAGATCAAAGCAAAAAATGACAATAACCCTTTATTTCTACAATATAAAAATAATTAATTGCATTCGGAATATGGATATGAATAAAAAATATTTTTTTGTGGATTATTGCTTGTTAAGACAGCTTTAGTTATGCAGTAATCTCGGGCTTCACCAGTAGATGAATAACCATTGAAGACGAAATAGAATATGCGCAGGCAGACGTATTAATGACCAAACAAAAAATGGAGTTTATCTGGGAAGGATTATCAATGTGCCTCCTATTCTCTATCGAACTGCAATTGATCATTATGAAAAAAGTAAGGCTACCTAAAAAAATGCACTGCGGATTGTTCTCCCCTTCTCTTAGGCATTCAACCGGACTTCAAAAATAAAGACCACCTTCTTAATGATCATGTTCTAGCTTTCAGGTCATGCCTACCAAAACAAAACATGCTGAAAGTAGTAAAAACCCGATGATTCTTATGAAGGAATCATGAGCCAACCGAAATATGCGGGGGAAAGACAAAATAACGATCCGTTCTAACTGCCTACCTAACTTAAAAACAAATCCTCTCTGGATTTACCTATTATTCGAGGATTTTAAACAAATTCTGGATAACTCACGTGAACTTAATCATGATCGGGTTATCGATCCAATTGATAATACTCTACAAGGTAAATTACCTCTAAGTGAGAGCAACAAACCGTTAAATGTTCGAAGCTATGTTGGGGTTACAGTAATTGGACCTAGTGCAACCTGGATTAGATATTGATCTTACTCAAAATTTCTAAAGGCTGTTCACTGGGAGCTTTTTTGTCATAATTTGAAACAATAAGGTACAGATCTACACTATTTCAATTTTATGAAAGGTTCAATAATGATTAAAACCTAACCAATTTTGGCTTCCTATTTTTATGCCTAAAAGTCATTATGAAGTTCTTGGCATTACGCGTAATGCCACACCCGATCAAATAAAGAAAGCCTATCGAAAATTGGCTCGAAAATATCATCCCGATGTAAGTAAAGAAGCGGATGCGGAAGAGAAGATGCAAGGCATTAATGTTGCCTACGACACTTTAAGCAATGAAGAGAAAAAAACTGAATATGATTTTCAGCTGGATCATCCTGAAGCTTTTCATCAATCGGGGACACAGACAGGGACAGGCGGTTTTGACAATGCACACTTCTACCGCCAAGGATTTAACCAGCAAGGCCATTCAGACTTTAGTGGCTTTGAAGATCTTTTTGGACGTTTCGGTTCAGGCTTTGGTGGAGGGAATTATCAATATCAAAAGCAACAAAGACAACAGCAGCGTAGTTATCAAGGTGAAGACCAACATGCCAGTATCGAAGTCGATGTAGCGATTGCATACCACGGGTCAACTCAACAGATTACCTTGCAAATTCCGACTTTAAATGCTTTTGGCGAAGCTGAAGTTCAGCGCAAAACCTTACAGGTAAAAATTCCTAAAGGAATGAAAGAAGGTCAAAGCATCCGTCTTTCCGGACAAGGTCAAGCGGGAATCAACGGGGGGGAAAATGGCGATCTTTATATTGAAATTCACTATAAAGATACCAAGAAAATTCGAGTTGAAGGCGCAGACATTTATTACACCGTCAATGTTGCACCATGGGAAGCAGCTCTAGGACAAAGTATTGAAACTTCAACACCTGAAGGAACAAAAGTTCAAGTAAATCTGCCTAAGAATGCCAAGACAGGTCAGCAACTTCGGTTGAAAGATAAAGGGATACCCAGTAAAACACCAGGTCATTTATTCCTGGTTTTAAATATCGTATATCCAGCTGCGCAAACTGAACATGAACACCAGGCTTATCAAGCTTTTGCGGAAGCTTTTTCAGCATTTTGCTGATGCGTGTGGACAAAGTCCGGAATGGGTTTTACAACTGCTTGAATACGATATTTTAGACACTCGCCCAGAAGAACGGATTCACCAATTCTTTGGCGATGATGTGTCTCGTGCACGCCGGGCTTACCGTTTACAACGCGACTTTGATGCCAGTCTTTCTGCGGTGGCGATGATGTTGGATTTAATTGATGAAGTCCAACAATTACGCAAGCAAGTTAAACACATGAATGTAAAAGACTCTTGATTGAGTCTTTGAAACTGAATCGTACTGCTGTATATGGGCAAGTACGTAGTGGTTATTTTTATCCTGAAACCAACTTTTGTGAGAATAATCTAGGCTTATGAAAACCAAAGAATGCAATAAAAAAGTGAAAAAGATGTTTCCAGAGCATCAGGAACTCATCCATAAACTGCGTCATGATGATCCTCATTTTGCAAAAATATTTGAGAGTCATCAGGAACTGGATAAGGAAATTGCTCAACTTGAACTCAATCCGGTCCATCTAATCAATGATGATATTGAGTCAATGAAGCGCAAAAAACTCAAAATAAAAGACGAGATCTATAAAATACTGACGCGAACTGCTCAAGTGGCTGACCCTTCTTAATTTTTAATCTTAATAAGAAAAGACAGATCATTCCACTTAGCGGATTTTAAGTTTAAGGCAACTTATCTGATTGCGCTTAAAAATAGGATTTCTTTTATAAAAAGCGATTTATAAAAAAGCAAATCCCTATTTTAACTTGGTCAGTTTTTCAACTTCTTTTATGGTTTCTTTAACGGATTGCTTAATTGGCTCGTAGTCTAGGAACCAAAACAGATTCACGTGTTGATCTTTATGTTGTTGTGCCAACAGATCAATTACACTCCGCTCCCCTCGCCCCACCAAATGTCTGCGATAAAAATAATAAACCAACAACACCGTGGTAATGAGCATGACGATCAACATACTCCAAAACCCGGTTGGAGATTTTAAACCTGGAATAAACTCAAAGTTCATTCCATAAACCCCGGTCAATAAAGTCAGCGGTGCAAAAATGGCGGTAATAATGGCCAGGATACGCATATTTTCATTGGTTTGATTGGCGACGGCTGAAAAATGCAAATCTATAGCTGCTTGAATGGAAGCACGGAGACGAATCGTATGTTTTTGAATTCTTTCCACATGGCTGACCAAATCATTCATACGGACCAACATAATATCCTGTCGTTCGGACTTCTTCTTGCCTTTTAAATGCGGGTAATTATCGACAATTTCATCTCTTAGTTCTTGTAAAGCATCAATTTGTTCTTCACAAAGATTTTCAACTTGCTGAAAAGACATACTTTCTTGCAATAACTGATTCCACTTCACAAACCGGCGATGACCTTGCAACAATTCCTGCTGCCAAAACTCAACCCGTCGGGTGAGTGGCACACGCAAATCCAGATAACCGTCCACCATACTGTTTAGCAAGCGCAAAGATAAATCGAGTGGTGTAATCGGCAGTTTTCGTGACTTATTTTGTTCTTGAGTAGAACGGATAAAATTGGTTTCAATACGGGAAATATAATTTTCTATCGCTTTATTACCTTGCTCACGCACCGTAATCAGCACTTGAGGTGTCATGATAAAACTAATCGGTGTGGTGGCTAAACCAAAGGTGTTTTCGTGCTGTTCAAGCGCCTGCTCACCCGTTTCTATTTCATCATCTGGGGTAATCAGTTTACGAAAAATAAGTAAATCATATTCATCCATAGTATCAAATGCGCAAGGATGCTCTAAATTTAGAATATCTTTGACATGAAATTCGTTTAAGCACACAGGTGTATGCTGATCTATTTCTTTTTGCCACGCCTCCGCACGAGTGACCACATCAGCCCGAGTGCAATCGATCCAGATAAATTCAGGTTCGGCTTCAGTGTTTAGCTGTTTTTGTACAAAAATATGATGTTCTGTCGGATGTTGGTAGAAATAATAAACCTGCATTAAAACAATTCTCTATTCACAATTTTGCTTTTTTGTTGTTACTCGATAGAAACCTGCGCAACCCAATCTATCGGTCTTAAAATTATGAGCTGCGCTGAAAACTTAAGCAATCAAATAACGTTTTATTTCTAGATCTCAAAAAAAAGCCCTGAGCAAGCCAAAGTTATTTCTTTGACGAAGCTCAAGACTTTTCATATATTTTCATTCACAGGAGTTAACTCATGTGAATATTCAAGACATTAAACCTGTTCGATGTCTTTCATAGTCAATTTAATACGACCACGGTTATCCACGTCAGCAACTTGTACTTTAATTTCCTGACCTTCTGTCAATACGTCTGCAACATTGGCAATACGTTCGTTAGAAATTTGAGAAATATGAAGTAGGCCGTCAGTACCTGGCATGATGTTTACAAATGCACCGAATTCAACAATACGAATCACTTTACCTACGTAAATTGTACCTGGTTCGATTTCAGCAGTAAGCGCCTGGATTTTAGCAACCGCAGCAGCTGCAGCTGCTTTAGTTTCACCAAATACGCGAACTGTACCGTTATCTTCAATATCAATCGCTGCTTTAGTTTCTTCAGTGATTGCACGAATAGTCGCGCCACCTTTACCGATCACATCACGGATTTTGTCCGGGTTGATGTTAATCACTTGGAATGTAGGCGCATGCATAGAAATTTCAGGACGAGCACGTGAAATCACTTGGTTCATCTCGTTCAAGATGTGCATACGACCCGCATACGCTTGGTTCAATGCAGCTTCCATGATTTCTTCAGTGATACCTTCAATCTTGATATCCATTTGAAGCGCAGTAATACCGTTTGCAGAACCGGCTACTTTAAAGTCCATGTCACCTAAGTGATCTTCATCACCCAAGATGTCAGAAAGAACTGCGAAACGTTCGCCTTCTTTCACCAGACCCATTGCGATACCCGCAACTGGTGCTTTCAATGGAACACCTGCATCCATAAGTGATAATGAAGCACCACAAACAGAGGCCATTGAAGATGAACCGTTAGATTCAGTGATGTCAGATACAATACGAATTACGTACGGGAAGCGGTCAGCTGGTGGAAGCACAGCTTGAACACCACGACGCGCCAAACGACCATGACCGATTTCACGACGTTTAGGACCAGATTCACGACCCGTTTCACCGACAGAGTATGCAGGGAAGTTGTAGTGCAACATAAAGTTGTCAGTTTTAGTACCTGACAAAGTATCAACCATCAATGCATCACGTGTATTACCCAAAGTCGTTGTTACCAACGCTTGAGTTTCACCGCGTGTGAACAATGCTGAACCGTGTGCACGACCCAATACGCCCACTTGAACATCGATACCACGAACAGTTTTCGTGTCACGACCATCGATACGTGGCTTACCAGACAAGATGTTGTCACGTACTGTACGGTATTTTAAGTCTTCAAATAATTCATTTACTTCATCAGCAATACCAGTTTCGTCATTTTCTGGAACGAACTGAGCAACAGCTTCAGCATAAAGTGCATCAAGTGCCGCATAACGGTCTTGTTTAACTGCAATTGTATATGCTTCAGAGATTTTTGCTTCGAATGCATCTTTTAATTGACCAAGAAGCGCTTCATTTTTAACTGGAGCAACCCAAGTTGATTCAACCGCACCCGCAGCTGCAGCAAATTCTTTAATCGCTTTAATCGCAATTTGCATTTCGTCATGACCGAAAAGTACAGCGCCCAGCATTTGGTCTTCTGAAAGTTCTTTCGCTTCAGATTCAACCATCAATACTGCAGCTTCAGTACCCGCAACAACCAAATCAAGATCAGATTCTTTCAATTGTTCGTGGTTCGGGTTAAGAATGTATTCGCCGTTGATTAGACCAACGCGCGCGCCCGCGATTGGACCACGGAACGGAACACCCGCAATTGACATTGCAGCTGAAGTACCAATCATTGCAGCAATATCAGCATCCATGGTTTTGTCAGAAGAAATAACAGTGGCTGTTACTTGGATTTCGTTATAGAAACCTTCCGGGAACAATGGACGAATTGGACGGTCAATCAAACGTGAAATTAAAGTTTCAGCTTCAGACTGACGGCCTTCACGCTTACCATAACCACCTGGGATACGACCGGCAGCATATTGTTTTTCTTGATAGTTAACAGTAAGGGGGAAGAAGTCCTGACCTGCTTTTGCTTTTGGTTGAGCAACAATCGCAACGAGTACCGTTACGCCGCCCATAGTGATTACAACTGTGTTGGCTTGACGTGCAACACGACCAGTTTCAAGTACAACTTGGTGTTGACCGAACTGAAATTCTTTACGAATAATATTAAACATCGACATGTATTTATATTTCCTAGTTCTTGTGAACAACTATTCTAGTGGAGACCCCTAAGGTTTGGCATTCACATTACTCAGCTGTAAGTATAAATGACAAAGCTTAGAAGCCGACCTCACCAGATTTTCAAAACACTAATTTAAGACACAAAGAAGGAGCGAAACAATCGCCCCTTCCCCTTACCTGGTTGGAGCCAGGTAGACTTTCTTTTTCAGTCTGACAGCATTCAAAATGCAATAGTCCGAAAAATAAGTTTAATCGAATTAACGACGTAAACCTAAAGCAGCGATCAAAGCGCTGTAACGAGTAGTGTCTTTACCTTTAAGGTAGTCAAGAAGCTTACGACGTTGGTTAACCATACGGATAAGACCGCGACGGCTATGGTGGTCGTGTTTGTGTTCTTTAAAGTGACCTTGCAAATCATTGATTTGTGCAGTCAACAAAGCTACTTGTACTTCAGGTGAACCAGTATCGTTTTCAGCGCGAGCATATTTAGCAACGATCTCTGCGCGATCTGCGTTTGTTAAAGCCATTCGATTTCTCCGAGATGCTTAAAAAATTACATATGATAGGAATCAATCGATTACTCAATTGACTGCCGTGCATCACTACAGCAAGTGCGCTATTTTAAGGGAAAAGTCGGGTGATTGCAAAAATAGAAACGTGTTTTCATCTTTTTATTTCAATTCGCTGATCCGTTATAGCCTTTCTTTTTCTATCTGTAAATTTAACTTACCAATTCAGCAATAAAATCACGCATTACACCTCCATTTTTTATTATTTTTCTATTTTGAGAAGTATCATCTTAAGTATCCGTATCCATTGCCTACATCAGAATACAAGATAAAAAAAAGCCCAAGCTAGGCTTGGGCTTTTTTTGCGCTGTAGTTTCTTATGTTTTAATAATTATTATTTTATTTATAGTAATAATGTTCGCTTTTTCGCGGTTATTATTATAAACAATCCTTGTGTAACTGGTACTTCCCTGTGTGATTGATTTTGCCATAAAGCTTTATGTAAAGAAGTCGCATTTTGCGTATCTATTTGTAAGCCTTTACGTACATTAATTGTTTTTTTATTATTGGTATAACGTAGTTAATTTATAATTTTCCTTTAAGTACAATAACTAAGTGATCATGTAATATTCATTACATACAAACCCTGACCTTCGAGTCCAATTTAAAATAAACCAAGCAATATTTTTAGTGCTCATAGCAGCTTAGCAAATCATTTTGTGAAAAAGCGATATTTTTTGCATATAAAAAAGCCCTGTAGTCTCTCCCAAAACTACAAGGCTTAGCGGCTGTAAGTTTCCTCTTTTTACTTACTTCACTGTAAGTTCGCTGTCTTTCGACATTATTATTATATTTTATGACGATTTTACCCAACTTTCCGTGTTGAGCTTTTTATGTTCAGCCATCATCTCAAAAACGGTCTTAAAGCTCTATGCGTCAATTTCTCGAATTGATGTAAGCAATTTCGTACAAAAATAAAGATTAGTTATTTATTATTAATAATCGAGGGAATAATTGAGCAAATTATTAACCTTCTCTAATACTCCACTTTTCCGCATGGTTTTAACGGTTAAAGATTGTACTAAGGCATCTTGATCTGCCAAAAGACTCACCACCTTTTTGGCACGGGTAATAGCGGTATACAGTAATTCTTTACTTAATAAATCCTTTGCTGTTTCATCTAAAACGACTGCGGTATGGGTAAATTCCGAACCTTGCGATTTATGAATCGTCAGTACAAATGCTGTTTCAATACTTTTCGGTAAGCGGGTAGCCGGCACCCATTTTTCTAAACTGGGAAAATAAACTTCGAATTGTGACTGTCCATCTCGACTGCGTTTAAAACAGATCCCGATATCACCATTCGACAAGCCCAGCTGGTAATCATTATAGGTCATCATCACTGGACGACCGACATACCAATCCCCTTGCTTACT
Source organism: Acinetobacter sp. TSRC1-2 (assembly GCF_049895885.1). Lineage (NCBI taxonomy): Bacteria > Pseudomonadati > Pseudomonadota > Gammaproteobacteria > Moraxellales > Moraxellaceae > Acinetobacter > Acinetobacter sp. TSRC1-2. The sequence continues at coordinate 121,590 of NZ_JAFCTF010000010.1, read as the reverse complement.
CATCTGTAATGATAAAGCATCCAGTAAGCGCTGTTCGATTTGCAGATTCAACTGGGTCAAACCCAAGGCACCATGTCGAATGGCGGCCAAAATTCGATAATCATCAAAAACTTTGACTACATGTTGCACCCAAAGTTCAGGCTCATTAGCGGTTAAATAGCTTTTCAGTGCATTAACATAATGCTGATAACCCAGCATCAATTTGTCGTAATACGGTGTCCAATCAAATTGCTTGGACATATTCTGTGGCAAATATTCCAGTTGAATTTGATCATCCATTTCAGATTGAAGGGATACCGATTGGATGTCACTCGGACGAACCACTTGCTCGGCAAACTTTTCCAGCAAGGCTGCGCCATTTTGAGTGGATTGTTGCGCTTGAATAAATTTCGCCATTTGCCCAATGAGAGCACCTTCCTTAAAACGGCGACTGGTGACCAAATTCACTCGATTCTCGGCTAAAGCAGGAACTTGTTGTAAATCTGCCAGCACCGAACCGACATCCACCGCAGCCAACTGATCTGCATCACCCAATAAAATTAAACGTGCATGATCTGGCACTGCAGACAACAGCATGTTGGCCAAACTTAAGTCCAGCATCGAGGCTTCATCGACTACAATTACGTCATAGGCTAAAGGTTGTTTGACATGAAATCGCGGCTGATAAGCCGTTCCTAAACCCAATAAACGGTGAATAGTAATTGGATTGAGTTGTTTTAAATCATCAGTGACTAAGTCTTGTAGTTTTTCATCATTGAGCGAGTTTTGCAGCGCCTCTTTCATGCGCTGTGCCGCTTTACCGGTGGGTGCTGCCATGGCAATGCGGATATTCGGCATCGCCTGGTTCAGCACGGCAATAATACGTGCCAGGGTGTAGGTTTTTCCGGTTCCCGGCCCACCAGTAATGATATTTAATCTTTGCTTCGCCACCATACTTAAGGCTTTTAGTTGATGTTCATCGCTCAATAAATTTGGATAGGCCGAAATATCAAGCGCTTCAATAGCCTGCTGTTTTAATCGTGCCACTTGCTGCACTAAAGATTGTTCCAGTGCCCAGTAACGATACAAATACAATCTTTGATCTTCATACACAAAGGGAGCGATATGCTGCTGAATATTGGCTACTGCAACCACTAAATCATTCAGGGTATCGGCTTGCGCTTGAGTTGCAGAAATACAACTGTCGCCTTGTTGAATCGCTTCCAGAACCTGTTCAATAATATCGTTGTCATTTTCGTCCTGTGCTGCCTGACTAAAAGGCTTCTGGCGAATAAACCGACTCCAAGTGCTGATCCATTCAGCGCTTTGATCATCTTTATATTGTTTATTTTCCACACAGTTATCCTCAAAGTTATCCACAGCTTAATTATTTGTTTAAAAGCTATTAATTTCGCTAAATTAAGCGATTTTGCTGCTTTTATCTTCAGCAAAATAGCCCAAAATAGCATCAAGACGCAGTATAAATTCAGCATCTGGTTTCCAGTGATAAAATCCCTGTTCAGCCTGCCCGTTCATGCCGCGTAAATACAGATAACTTGCACCGCCCAAATGTTTTTCAATGGCATAGTCCTGCATTTGAACCGTCAAATAACGATGCAACGCTACCAGATACAGGCCTGCCTGCAACCAGTAGCTAGCTTGGGACATACTCTGCCGAATTTCACCATCAACATAATGCGATTGATCGGTGCCTAAAAAGTTACTTTTATAATCGGCAATATGATATTGCTGACCATCAAAATAAACCAGATCGATTGAACCGGTTAAATACCGTGCGGAATTGGCCTGATTGAAATCCAGCATTTCAATGCCATGTTCTGCATAGAGCTGATGAATACGTTGAATCGCCAAGACATGATCTGACAAGGACAAATAAAAGGGAAATTCAGCCAGATGTTCATGTTCAGTCAGTTGATTCAGTTGAAAATCCTGATGCAAAGGCGTAGCTAAAACCTGTTGCAACCATTCACTCATCCAGGCAATCAGCTGCTCTTCATCCTGCTGCTGAAACTCTTGTTCATATTTATTTGATAATTCCAGCCATAAACCTGGATAGTCATTCTTAAAACGGCGGCGAATTTCCAGAGGCCAGTCCTGCTGATCTTTGAAATCAATATGTTCAAAAATTTCGTGCAGGAAGGTTCCAGCCACAGTTCCCATCGGAAAATTACGCTTGATCCATGACAGCGGTTGAGTCGCTACCGTGGCAACCGTTTCAATCACGTGGATTTCATCTGCCGCGCTGAGCATTTGATCGGTATTCACCGCTAAGGCATCAATGGCTTGTTTACGCGTTAAATGCTGAGCCAGCGCACTGAAACTGGTCTTAGAACGTGGATAAAAACGCTGCTTGGGAAATTCTAGCGCCTGTAAAGGCAAAGGTTCTTGTTGCTGCTTGACCTGTAACTTGATCGGCTTGTCATTCAGCAAAGCTTCGTCTGCACTGGCGGAATGAACAAAGGCTTGCCCACGCCAGAAAGCCAAACCATGATTGGATTTGCCGTCCTGATCTTGCAACACCGCATAGACCCGATGACTGGCTCGGGTCAACGCCACATACCAAAGCCGATGTTGCTCTGCCACGGCACGGGCATTGTGCTGATCAATTGCGCCCTGTTGCAGCAAGTTCTTGTCATTCACCGCCACCACACGCTGCACCTCAACTTTTCCAGTCACCGGATGCACATGTTCTACAGTCGAAAAATTCAGGGTTTTGTTCATTTCCCTGAAGTCTTTATCCGCGCCGAGCAAGAATACAATTTTAAACTCTAGGCCTTTGGACTGATGAATAGTCATCAGTTGCACCCCTGCCTCATTCGACAGTTTGCGCTCCAGTTCCCACTCGCGTTCCGCCGGAGATTGCAGTTGTTTCAAATACCAGTGGTAAAGCTTTTGTGCGCCTTGATATTGCTCACTGTGCTGACTCAGCAATTCGGTCAGGTGGCGTAAGTTCACCACCGTACGTTCATTATCCCGGCTTTGGGTGGCGACCAGATTTTTCCAGACCTGAAATAAATTCAGGCAATACTGCCAAGCAGTTAAAAAGCCCTTTTCCAGCCACATTTCACGAATACAGTCGAAATCGTAAATAAACTGGCTTAAGCCATCCGCTCGGGCTTCAAGCTGAATCAGTTGCTGTAAATTGAAACCCAATAATCGGCTCAATAAAGCCCGTTTAATTTTGCCTTCGTCATAGGGATGCAGGATCGCACTTAGCACCGCGCCAACATCTTTGGCGACCTGATGATCAAACACACTGCGTTTCGACGGGCGATTGACCCGAATGCCTAAGCGCTCCAATTCATATTGGGCTTTATCCAGACCATCATGATTTTTAGATAAAATCGCGATTTCATTTTCAATCAGATATTTCGGTCCAGTTTTTTCTGCAAGATAGAGTTTTTCTTCAATGCCCTGATTGAGTAAATTGCGGATTTTCCACGCGACCTGAATCGGCTCTGCTTTTTTATCGCTCAATTGCAACCAGCGCAGCGGCTGATGATTTTCACCCTGTGCATCAATAAGCGGTGGATGGGGACGTGCACCGGCCTGAACTGGACTGTAAAACACCTCTTCCCCAAAATCCATCTGGCGCTGGAATAAAGCATCGACCGCTTCTACTAGTGCTTTAACTGAACGATGGTTGTGTCGCAAACTGTATTCCTGACCTTGTTTGGACAGCACATCGGCTCGGGCTTTGTTATAGGTCAGCATATCGCCACCGCGGAAGCCATAAATGGCCTGTTTCGGGTCACCGACCATGATCATGCAGCCTTGCATATAGCGCTTCTGGTCCCGCCAAATTCGCGCCAGCATATCGTCTTGATCCTGATTGGTATCCTGAAATTCATCCACCAAAATCAAGGGATAATGGGCCTGCACAAACTTGGCAAAACGCAGCCCTTGCTCGCCTTGCAAGGCTTCTGCCAAGGTTCGAATTTGCTGGGCAAAGGTGGTTTCACTTTTCTGCTGCAGTACTTGCGGCAAGCGTTTTTTGACTTCGCGGCTAAGATAGAATTTCAGATAGGCATCCAGTAAATCCAGATCCATATTCAGTTTGGACAAAGCCTCACAAAAACTTTTCAGTGCTTGAATCAGCCCGTGCTGCTCGAACTGATGCAGCACATCTTCGGCACATTTATTTAAGACTTTTTTAGTCGCCAGATCCATCAAGTTTTTCAGGGTATTTTCAAAATGTGGCGCAAATAAAGCATAACAGCGCTGTTCAGCCAAAGCCTGAATAAAAGCCGGTAAATCATCACACAACGTACGCTGCATCAAGCCATCAGTACGCCATTTCTTACCAATTACCGAATGATATTGTCCATCAGCCGAATAATATTCGCTTAAGGTGGAAATCAGGCTTAAATCCAGCTGAATAAAGTTATCCACCAGCTGTTCAAACTGGTTTAAATCCAGTTCTGGCGCAGTGACTTCCTGAAACTGTGCCGAGGCAAAATTCAGGGTATTTTCCACCACAGGAACATAGGCCTCCTGCGACTTCAACTTTTGATTGAGCAACAGATAATTGACCACATTTTGCGGTTGCAATTGAATCCATTCGCGCAAGACATCATGAATCAGCTGATGGGTATAACTCTTGGCATCATCGGTGATATCAGCCCGTTCAATCTTGCCGCTTTCAAATGAAAACTCGCGCAATAACTTTTGACTGAAACTGTCCAAGGTGCCGACAAACAGTTCATCCAGCTGATCAATCACCAGTTTTAAACGTTCACGAGCGAAATCTACCCGCGTGGCATAATCGCTTAACACCTTTTGAAATAAAGGATCGGTTTCAGCCGCTATTTTGGCCTGAATTTCAGCATCGGTAAGTTTTTGGCAGCTTTCAAAATAACGTAAGGTTTCAACCAGACGCAGCCGAATCCGGTTTTTCAATTCAGCTGCAGCGGCACGGGTAAAGGTGGTGGCAATCACCTGATTCGGCAAATACTGATTCAGGAATATCCGCACCATCAAACTGGACAGGGTAAAGGTTTTTCCTGTGCCGGCCGACGCTTCAATCCAGTGCAAACCTTTGAACTGCATATCCACAATCGGGTTAAACGACGGCTTTTTTAATGTTTGAGGATGATTCATTTATTCTTATTCCTCAATCACTTGTTGATGCATAAATACCGGCTGATAAAGCTGATAGGAAAATTGCGCACAGGCATCTTCTAATAAAGCGGTCGCATCCTGTTCCTGTAAAATAAACTGCCAGTCACGGTGCATTTTGGTGGCTTCGTTATCCGCGACAGAAAAACCGCTGAACTTGCCATCTTCATGCCAGTCTTTATAGATCACATCCATATCGTCAATGCACATCTGGTTCTGTTCATTCGGTTGCCAGTCATGCTCTTTGTCTTTTTCAGCAATTTTCAGCAGCAAGGCTGCCGGTAAAACCAGCGGTTGGCTTTGCCCATATTTCCAGGCCGCCAACCAGTGATCCAGCCACTCGCGTGCTTTGTTCGAGGTGACGCCATGACATAAAATGGTCCGGTCACTGAACACCACAATGCGCGCCAGTTTTTCACCGCCCTCACCCATATTCAGATAAGCCAGCCAGAGTAAATATTCCAGCCAGACTTTGGCGCGACGCTTGGCACGTGCACTCGATGCTTCCAGATTGACCCATTTTTCAGCGCTATTTTTTGGCAGGGTAATATTCATATAGACATGATCATTGACCTTCCACACCTGCTGCGTGGTCGGAGTCACCTCAGGTGCATATTTTAGCAACCGCGCTTTTAAGCGTTCTTGCTCCACCACGCTCATCTGCCAGCTAGTTTGCTGCAGTTTGCCAATCGGCAATTGATCCATCAATAACTCAGGCTGTGCCGTACCGTCCTGCTTTTGCAAGAACTGGCGCACTGCATAACGTGCCAGACCATCCAGTAACAAAGGTTCTTGCAACGCAGGTAAATCTTCAGGGCGCAAATTTTCCACGCCTAAAGTTTTTAAATACAGGCGTGCAGGGAAAGTCACATCCTGAATCCATTGATGACTGTCCAGCACCTGAACCTCTTGCTGCAGATTCTGATACGGCGTATTCACCCAAGATGAGCGCTGTCCCGTGGCATGGCGAAGCTGCCCGGCCACACAGAACCATTGATCCTGATAACGCACTGGTCGAGTCGACTCAAAACCTACTGGATCAAAGGGCAATAAAGGATGGACATGATAAAGTGACTGCAGTTGTTCAGGCACTACCACGCCATTAATCTCCACGGTTGCATCCGCTGCTGTATCTGGCTGTTTGGTCTGGACAATAAAAGCCAGATGTTGCACCAGTTCCTGTAACACGGTGGATGGATCACGCACTTCACCATCATTAATATCGAAGCCGTTATAAAACAGCCATAAGTTGTCCTGCGCCAACAGCAGATTATCTAAAAATGCCCCTTGATCATCTTCCAGACGGGAACGGTCTCCCAACTGGGGTTTCAGCAAATCCATCAAATCGAAAGGTAAATGCTGGCTGCGATTTGGAAACTTGCCGCTATCGAGTCCAAGCATCACAATCAATTTATACGGGACAGGACGAATCTGCCCAATTTGACTAAAGGTAATTTGACCGGTCGGTTCAGCATGTTCCAACTGAGTTTCCAGCGTACTGTTAATTTCCGCCAGCAAATAAGGCAAGGGTAAGCTCAAACTGCGTAAGGCATGATGATCGTGCTCATCATAAAAACTCGCCAGTGTCAGCATTCGTTCTTGTTTTTTGATAATCTTATAAACCGCCGTTAAGGATTCAACACCGGCTTCTTCAAACTCGGCAATGTCCTGCATCAGGTATTTTAGCCATTGCTCCACAGGTACACTTTGACCTTGCTCATGCGCAATCATCCAGTCACGACGTGCATCAAAATCCTGATAAATCTGAATCAACTTGGCAATCAGCTCAAAGTCACTCGGCAAGACTTTGGCAAAACTCAGCGTGCCTTGAAACAAGCTATGTTCAGGAATGGCAATCCCCAAAGCCAAACGATCAAGCGCGAATTTAAAACTAAAGCGGTAGTCTTCATCGCCCTCACACAGGCTGCGTTTCAAATGCTGGGCATCTAGTCCACGCTTAAAGCCGGCATCTATCAGCAATTCAGTGATTCGTTCAATCGAATTGACTTCTAAAGCGTAGCGCTGCTGGGTTGCACTTAGACTGAGCCAATCGGCAAAATCTTCAATAGTAAACCGTTTTTGAATCAGCTCAATTCGCCCCAACACGGCTTTCCAGGCATTCAGTGCATCCAGTTGAGTCACGCCGGCAATTTTAATCGGCAAATAAACACTGTCTTTGGACAGTTGATGACTGCTGCCCGCTTTTTGCTGAATCAGGTCGCGCTCGCTAGGCGGTGGTGCAAATACACTACGAATCAGTGGTTCAAGCTCACTCAAACTTGGGCTTAAAACCAAGATGTCATTTGGTCTGCGTGGTGCATCTTTTGTGCCTTGTGCCAGCCAGTGAATCAGTTGTTCTTTTAAAACTTCGAGCTGGCGCAAACTGGAATGGCAGACATGAATCTGAATCGAATCATCCTGTTCATCCAGCACATATTGATGCTTTTCAGGCTCGACTAGATACAACACATCGGACTGAATTTTACCGAGCAGATTATCTTGATATTCATCGACAAAGGCATCTGCCCAGACCCCATCTTCGCCTGAAGACAAGTTGGACAACAACGAAAAATGATCTCGGGCCTGTTTACCAAAACGGGTCAGTAATGGATGGCGTGACTCACGCTGTTCTGCATTGAAATTTAGGGTAAATTCCTGAAAGAATTTCTCAATATCGGCATCCCTGGCTTTCGGATTTTTGGCAATAAAGCGTTCTTTGACCCCTACGTCGTAACGCGCTTTCCAGTTCGGATCGACACTGTCTGCCCAATATTCCTGTGATGGGTTGTAATGCAGAATATAGATGTCAATGTACTGCCCCAAACGGCGTAAAAATTCCAGTTGCATCGGCGGCAAATCGAGCAAGGTGAAAATCACCAACTGTCGTGGCAGTTTTTTTAAAGCCGCTTTACGTGTTTCAGGATCATCCAGAATTTCCCAGAACATGGCATCAATACTTTGCATTTGTTCAAAGTCCTGATGAAACACTTCCTGCCATAACCAGCGCTGCCACGCTTCCAGTTCACGTGCCTGATTTAAAGTAAATTCGGAAATTTCAGTATTGGTTTTAAAGAACATATCTTCAATGGAGAGTTCTTTATTTTGTCCCCACGCCTGTAACCAGTTGGTTTGGCAACTGCACATATTCGGCGGACAATTTTTCTGGCAATGCCCTCGATACTCCATGTAATGGCTAAACAGACGTGACACCTGTTCTGCTACCCAATACAGCATGCCCTGCTTTTTCAGCTGTTTTTCGATGCCTTGCTCTAAACGGTCGGCACTGTCATAAATCCGCTGCACAATAGAACGTAAAGGGTGATCGTGTGCCAAAGGATTTTGTTCAGCCTGAATAAAGGCTTTGAGTGCCTGAAACACGCGCCACTTAATAATAATGCGCGGGATATTGGCTTTACGGACTTGTTCTTTTTGCTCAGTCAGCACCCATTGATAGGCTGACCATTGAAAACCACGAATTCGATGATGAAACTGGGTATTGGCACTGATGCCTTTTTGTTCGGCCAGTTTCTGTGTCAGCCAGGCTTCAACTGCATGTGACGGCACAATAAAATGCTGGGTTTGCAGAACTTGAAAAGGCGTATTCGCAGGCATATTCACGGTCGTCAGCATGGCATGTACCAGTACATCAATACGCTGACTTTGAATCACATGAATTGCCATGAATGAGCTACCCCTTTAATGTTCGAAAATGAAATACCTACAAAACCATAAAGATTATTTACTATACATCTGCATCTGTCTATGTCACTTTTAGATTTCGGTTCGAATCAAAAATGTGTTTGAAATTCGCGCCTTAATAATGATTGAATAGAAAAACCAACACCAAGTTCAAGGTATTTACATTATGAAAATAGATAAAATTCCAGACTCAATAGACCCAGCATTAAATTTGGAAACCATTCGTGCAGAATGCTTAGAACTTGTCAAAAAACGTGCTTATTTTTCTGCAGGTGCTGCCGTCGTGCCTGTTCCGTTTCTGGATGTTGTCATCGACGTTGGAATTTTGTCACAACTCATTCCAGAAGTGAATGCACGTTTTGGTTTAGCTCCTGAACAAATCAGTGTCTATGATCCAGAAACCAAACAAGTGCAGTGGAATGAACTGCGTAAACGTGGAGTCGAATTCTCCGGTTTGGTCGTGGCACGTACTGCGGTGAAAAAATCCCTCAACAATGTGGCAGCAAAGGTCATCACCAAACAAGTGACTAAATTTATTCCTTTAGGCGGGCAAATTATTGCGGCAAGTTTAGGCTATTTTGTGATGAAAAAAGTGGCCGAGGCACATGTAGAAGAATGTTACAAAATCGCCAGTGGCGTTCAGCAAAAACAAAGAGCCCATGTAGTGAATTAACAACCTTTGTATGATAAGTATCGGACAATCAGGGCAGATCATCTCGTAACTGAGAGCTTAATCCGCTCTCAGTTGTTTTAAAATGGCGCGTAATACTTCTAAACGTGCGGTATTTTTATCATTGTTGGCAATAATGTACCACGGTGCATAATCGGTACCGGTTCGTTCAAACATATCTGCCGCGGCATTTAAATATTCATCCCATTTTTCACGATTACGCCAATCATCTGCGGTAATTTTAAAGCGTTTATGCGGGGTATCTTCACGTGCTTTAAAGCGCGCTTCTTGTTCATCTTTACTAATGGCCAGCCACAATTTAATCACCACTGTTTGACTATTGACTAAATCTTTTTCAAAACGGTTAATTTCATCATAGGCGCGTTGCCATTCAGCCTCACTGGCAAAACCTTCAATACGCTCGACCAATACCCTTCCATACCAGGAACGGTCAAAAATGGTAATATCCTCATCGGTCTGTAATTTGTTCCAGAATCGCCATAAATACGGGTGACGCAACTCATATTTTTCAGGTGCGGCAATGGTGTGAATATCATATTCACGTGGATCCAGATTTTTGACAATCCGTTTAATTGCACCGCCTTTACCTGCCGCGTCCATCCCTTCAAAAACAATAATGGCTTGACGATCATCAAAACGCAGGGCTTCGGCCACTTTTAGGGAGAGTTTTTTCAACTCTTTTTTATAGTCTTCATTACTCGCAGGCTGATTTTCCGGATGCAATAAAGCCTCTGCAACAATCGCTTGTTTCCACTCGGCTTGGGTTGTAACCAAATGTTCTGGACAATTCTCTAAGGCAGCTAAAATGATGTGGGCAAATTGCTGATCCCGTGCTTTTTCATCCTCACATTCAATCACCGTCCAGTCATCGGTAAAACGCTGGCGCAGTTTTTGTAAATTGTCATATTGCTTTTTATTGCGCCAGTCCAGACCATGTAATTTATGCCAGTGCACTTCACTAGGGTCCATATTGTCGAGTCGTTTCTGCAAAGATTTCCAGGACAAGTCAAACCAGACCTTAATCACATCGACATGGTTGTTTTTTAAATCCTGCTCAAACGCCCGCATATCTTCGATATAGGCATCAAACACAGTTTCATCTAGCGGTTTAGACACATGCAAAGCGGTGACCAGCAAATCACTGTACCAATTGCCAAACATCACCATGATTTGCCCTTCAGCAGGAATGAAAGGTGCATAAGGTTGCCAAAAAGTTTGCTTCTGATCCAGCATAATCGGTGGATCGGCTTTAACTCGCAAATAACGCGGATCGACCCATTCACGCAGTTGCTTAACCGACTCCCCTTTACCTGCAAGTTCAATTCCATTGACTAAAACCAACACGCTTTTGGCATTTTTTTGGTCGCGGGTATTTCTTAAAAGATATTGCGCTTCAACCAGGTTCAAGGAGAGTTCATCTTCATCCACGAGCTGACTTTCTATTTTTTCTGAAGGCATATTATTCTCTAATCTATTGTTCTTCATTGCAGTATAGCGAAGCTCAAAACCACACAATAGAGCAAGATGTTCAGTTTATGTTGCTTAGAATTGATTATTTCGACATCAAACTGACCGATTTGAAATCATTTTTCTATCATATTGTCATAGCGACTTCATCAATCTCCCTCTAATATTTAGCTATCTAAAAAAAATAGAGACGCATAATGTCAAAACTGGCTGCATTGGATGAATTGTTAGAGTTGTACTATCAATTGAATTATCATCAAAATCCTGACATTTCCCCACGTCTTCAAGATGTTCAAGCCTGGCAAAAACAGCGCATGCAAAACACGCATGTCAAACAATTCGCAGAAAAACACAATATTTTAATGTCCGAATACTTTCTGAATCGACTGTATGGCGGTTCAGATTTCGATGCTTTAGCAGAGCAAATTGCCCGTTTAACCAAATATGCCCATAAAGCAGAAAATCTGATTCCTGAAAATGCCATTAAAACCGGCACCTCTGGCGTTGAACTGGCGATTTTAGCCGTACAGCTAGATGAACAAGTCGCCATGCAATTGCTCGAAGATTATCATCCCCATGAAGCTTTAACTGATGAGATGATGCGTCTGACTTACCTTAAACTGAATCAGGGACAACATCGCCTCAAGCAGTTGGATTTACTGGATCAGCTCGGTTTTAGCCTAGATAAATACATGCGTTCATTCATGGTTTATACCGCATTTAAAATGTGTAAAGGCACTGCTCAAAAATATAACTTTCAGGTGATGTATGAGTTTATGCAGGATGGCTTTTTAGCGATGAAACCGTTAAAGTCGGCTGAGAAGTTCGTCAAAGATTTTACTGCGGTTGAACGACAAATCATTCATAAAGTTCATGCTGGTGATGCCCATCCATTTCAATAACGTCAGGCTGTGATGGAAGTAACACTGAGCCGCGAATAAAAACACAGAACAAATTTCTGTATATTATTCATAACAATTGCATGCTGATTACTGTACAACGTCTTAGAATCTGTCATCATGCAAGCACTGCAACATTAACCCTATTTTTATGTTAGGAGTGACTCTATGTCTAACGAAAATCAAACGCCTACCTCCACACCCGAGCCGGCACAAAATAAAGACAAAGTGAGTCCATTCTTAACTGAACCATTACCGCAAGGGACAGCACAAGGTCAGCAACACACCTTACAACAACAGTTGACCGATACGCCTGTCACCGGTTCAGTTCCTAAATACAATCTGCCGCGTGGCGCAAACACCGGCAATGTCGGTGAAACTACCCATTTTGGTTTTAAAACGGTAAGTAGCGAAGATAAAGCACAAAAAGTGGCGGAAGTGTTCCACTCGGTCGCGAGCAAATACGACATCATGAATGACTTGATGTCATTCGGTATTCACCGTTTATGGAAGCGCTTTGCCATTAACATGTCTGGCGTACGTCGTGGTCAGCATGTATTGGATATTGCAGGTGGTACAGGTGACTTGGCTAAAGTCTTCAGTCGTGAAGTTGGTCCTACCGGTCATGTGGTACTGTCTGACATCAATGAATCAATGCTGAATGTCGGTCGTGACCGTTTAATCGATGCCGGCTGTAGCAATGTCGATTTCGTTTTAGCCAATGCTGAAACTTTAGAGCCATTTGCAGACAACAGTTTTGACCTGCTCACCATCAGCTTTGGTTTACGTAACGTGACCGACAAAGATGCGGCACTCTCTGCAATGTACCGCGTGCTTAAGCCAGGCGGGCGTTTATTGGTGCTTGAATTCTCTAAACCTGTGTTTGAGCCATTCTCTAAACTTTATGACTTGTATTCGTTTACCGCTTTACCCATTATGGGCAAAATTATTGCCAATGACTCGGAAAGCTATAAATACCTGGCAGAATCCATCCGTATGCATCCAGACCAACGTACCCTTAAAGGTATGATGGAAAATGCAGGCTTCCAAAACTGTGATTACCACAACTTAACCGGTGGTATTGTGGCGGTTCACCGCGGCTTTAAACTTTAAGGTTTCATGCTATGTGGTCGATTCTGGCACTCGGTGCAGTTGAACGATTAATTCATCATGTGATTGATCTGGATGCGATTACCCGCATCCAGCTGAATGAACTGCAAGGCAAAATGTTGCGTGTGGTGATTGATTCACCACAGCTTTCTGTCGATGTATTTTTTGACGACAATAAGGTGCGTTTAGAACCGACAATCACCGGTCAAAGCGATGAACCCTCGATTTTCGAACAACGCCCGTTTGATAAAAACCAGCAAGTTTCTGAAGCGACCGCCACTTTGCAAGTTAAAAATGTGGTCGAGCTGTTGAAACTGTTATTGGCGGACGATGTCGGCAATATTCCGCTGCAAGGTGACTATCATTTGTTGCAGGATATTCAACGCATCATGCAACAGGCCGAACCGGATTTAGCCTCGCATTTAAGTCCGTGGATTGGTCCCGCCCTTGCACATGAACTGGGTAAGATTCAACTTGCACCGAAACATTTAAAACGTACCCTTTCAAGCTATGCATTCTTTGCCGAAGATGCATTAAAAGAAGATACAGGTCTGTTTGCCCCACGCTGGCAAATGGATGATCTCAATCAAGACACCCGAATTTTTAATCAAAACTTAGATCGCGCCGAAGCCAAAATTCAGCAGCTTCAGGCACAGATTGATTCAACTCAAAACCAGGTATAAACATTTATGATTCCGCACGTTTCACGTTTACTCGAACTTTGGCGCATCGCCGCGCACTATAGACTCGACACGTTGTTTCCTGCGGAAGAATTACCTGAAAAAGCCCGTCATGTTCTAAGCCTGATTCGCATGCACCCCGCTGCCTGGTCTAGCCGTGAACGTAAAAATCCACTCAAGCTGAAAGAAGCTTTAGAGGATATGGGGCCGTTAGCGATTAAACTCGGGCAATTGCTCTCGACCCGTCGTGATTTGATTCCACCCGAAGTTTTACAACAATTGGTGCTTTTACAAGACCAAGTCAAACCGTTTGACAATAACGTTGCCAAAATGCGCATTCAGGAATCGCTGAAAGCCGATGTAAATACCCTGTTTGCCCGTTTCGATGAACAACCACTTGCCGCGGCTTCCATCGCTCAGGTGCATACTGCGGCCTTGCATGATGGCCGTGAAGTGGTGGTGAAAGTCACCCGCCCCAATATTCGCACTCAAATTTTACAAGATTTTGAAATTCTAGATTGGCTCGGTGCCGCCTTAGAAAAACGCTTGGAAGCAGCACGTGCACTGCATTTATCGGAAATTATTCAGGACTATCGTCAAATCATTCTGAATGAACTGGATTTGACTTTAGAAGCCGACAACACTCGTCGTATGCGCCATTACTTCACGGGCTCAAGTATGATGTATGTGCCTGAAGTGTATATGGACAGCAAAGATGTAATGGTCGCTGAACGCATCACTGGCGTTCCTATTTCCGATATTGCCACTTTTGACCGTATGGGTATGAATCGCGCGGACTTGGCAGAGAAAGGTTTAACCATCTTTTTCACTCAAGTGTTCCGTGACAACTTCTTCCATGCCGACATGCATCCGGGTAACGTGTTTGTTGAAACCATTAACCCGAGTAATCCACGCTTTATTGCGCTGGATTGCGCGATTATGGGTGAACTTTCCAAACACGATCAAATGACCGTGGCACGCATGTTACTGGCAGTGATGAACAGTGACTTTATGCAACTGATTCTGGTGGTGCATCAAGCCGGTTGGATTCCGCCGGGCACAGACCAAGATGCTTTAGCGCGTGAAATGCGTCGTACCGTGGGACCCATGGTATCGAAACCTATGCATGAGCTGGACTTTGCCGGTATCCTGATTCAAGTGATGGATATTGCCCGTCGTTTCCATCTGGAAATTCCACCGCAGTTGATGCTGTTGCTGAAAACTTTGGTGCATGTAGAAGGCTTGGGAACTGATCTTTATCCGGAACTGGATATCTGGAAACTGGCAAAACCGATCCTCACCGACTGGATTAAAGCGCAAATGAATCCGCAGAAGAACCTGAAGGAATTGGGACAAAAAATTCCAGACCTTCTTCTGGGCGCACAAGACTTACCGAGCCTGATGATCGACAGTTTAAACGGTCTAAAAAACCAGTCTGCTTGGCATTCAAAACAGTTAAATGAATTGCAAAGCATGCGTTTGCAAATGGAAAACCAACAAAAACGCAGCTGGATTTTCGGTAGTTTAATGGCGATATTATTATCGATTGCGATTATTGCACCATGGTATGTTTCGATTCTGCTGATTGTATTTTCAAGCTTGCTTGCGGTTTGGCGTGTGGTGAAATAAAGAAATTCATGCAAATCTAGATTTTTAAGCAGCCAGACTATTTAAATAGTCTGGCTTTTTTTCTGCCTAATGACTGAGCAGTCAACAACTGATGACTCTTGCCATTGTTGCTTATGTCTAACAGCCTAAAATAACAACACACTTGTATATTTAATCATAGATCATGACGCAAATCCTGCTGAAACGTCCGCCTGCATTAAACTTAGGTGCCGGTCATCTTGCACGCCAACTGATTGAAAAAGAAGGTCTACAAGCACGCTTTGTAGATATTATTCCCGGTGCTGCAGGTGGTCCGAAAGGCATTGGCATACAAGGTTTAGACCAAGCTATTTTTGGCAATTTCTTGGCACAAGCCCCACAGCGCAGAACTCTGATCGGTTCATCCATTGGCAGTTGGCGTTTTGCCAGTATTCTGGCTTGGGGTGCTAAAGAAGGCACTGAACGTCTTTCAGAACTTTATACCAACCTGTATTTCGATAAAAAAATGTCACGTCACGATGTCGGCAATATTTGCAAAGGCATGTTGATTGATCTGATTCAAGACAAAGAACAACAACTGGTGGATCATCCTGATTATCATCTCGCTGTGATTTCCATTAAAGCCCAACATATTTTTCAGAGTGATCATTCCCTGCCATTACTGGCATCGGTGGCTGGCATTATTGGCAGTAATGCGCTTGGACGTAAACACAATCGTCTGTTCATGCAGCGCGTGATCAGTCAACCTGAAATGGGTACACAATTTAAAGTGGATGATGATTTTATCACCCATTATCAAACTTTAAATAGCGATAATGTCACACCTTGGCTAATGGCTTCTGCGTCCATTCCGGGCGTTATGGCGGCTATTCGTGATATTCCCGATGCACCCAAAGGCAGTTACCGTGATGGCGGGTTAATTGACTATCACATTGACCTGCCCTTTGAGAGTCAAGGCATTGTGCTATATCCGCACTTTAGCGACCGCATTACACCAGGCTGGTTCGATAAAATGTTGAAAAAGCGTCAAGCCAACCCTGAAAATCAGGCACGAACTTTACTGATTTCCCCTTCACAAGCATATTTGCAATCGCTACCGCTTGGACGTCTGCCGGATCGTAAAGACTTTAGCTTAAAAGGTTTAAACCACAAACAGCGCATTCAAATGTGGAACCAATGCGTAGCAGAAAGCCAGCGCTTGGGCGATGAATTTCTTGAAATGGTGGAAAAACAAAATTTTTCGCAATTTATACGAGATTTATAAAGCCATTGCAGGCTGCTTTCAGTATAGCCTGAGCTACGCTCTTGGTTTTAAATCTGCAGTCTTTTCAATTCTTTTGATCCTATGAAAATAGAGCACAGTATTTTTAAGCTTTCATATTGCAAAGAGATCAAGCGCCATTATGCGCATGCAGCGTATATTTTTTTCTCAAAGCAGTGCTAATCACGTACACTATGCGATGGCGATTTTCATTCGCTCTTTTTAATTTTGAACATATTTTTGGTGAAATTCTCATGAACAACGTGCAATGGCTCGATGAAGTAAAATTTAACGAACAAGGTCTAATTCCTGCCATTGCACAGCATCATCAAAGCGGTCGAGTACTGATGGTCGCATGGATGAATCGTGAAGCTTTAGCCTTAACGGCAGAAAAAAACCAAGCCGTTTACTTCTCCCGTTCACGCCAAAAATTGTGGCATAAGGGTGAAGAATCAGGTCATTTCCAAACCGTGTATGAAATCCGTCTGGACTGTGATGCTGACGTGATTGTATTGCAAATTGAACAACACGGCGGTATTGCCTGCCATACCGGTCGTGAATCGTGTTTCTACCGTAAATTGACACCAAATGGCTGGGAAATTGTCGATGCGCAATTAAAAGACCCAAGCCAAATTTACGCTGAAAAATCTGCCCATCCACATAACCCACATACGCTGGCCATGAATGCCTCGACTGCCCAATCTGAACAAGTGGAAGTGCTGGATTATTTAGGTCAGATGATGACAGAGCGCAAAGCAGCTGATCCAGATTCTTCTTATGTAGCCAAGCTGTATCACAAGGGCTTAAACAAGATTTTAGAAAAAGTCGGTGAAGAAAGCATTGAGACCGTCATCGCAGCGAAAGACTTTAAAGCCGAAGCGCATGAAGACAATAAAAATGATTTAATTTATGAAGTGGCAGATTTATGGTTCCATACCATTGTCATGCTCGGCTATTTCGACCTTGAACCACAATTGGTGCTCAACGAATTGGCACGTCGCCAAGGTTTATCCGGATTGGTTGAAAAAGCCAATCGTCAACATTAAGCCAATGACTGTGTCTAATTCGCAGAAACCGAACCCGACCTATGAGCAGGCTATTGCTATAGACAATGGGCGTTTAGGCAAATCCTTTAAAGTGATTGCGTATGCAGGCACAGGTAAAACCACCACTTTACAAATGATCAGTGATGCCATGCCCGAGCGGCGTGGCATGTATCTGGCGTTTAACAAAGCCATTGCATCAGAAGCGCAAAGTAAATTTCATCGTAATGTCGACTGTCGTACTTTTCACTCGCTGGCTTTTCGCAGTGCGCCGCGTGGCGTGACTGATAAATTGCGTTTACCGCGTTTAAGTCCGAGTTTCATTGCCAAGGAATATCGCCTGCAACCGATTACTTTGCGTCGGATGATGGGTGGACGTTATGAAAAATATGTAATGATGCCAAGTCGTCTGGCCAGTCTGGTTGCCAATGCGGTGAGTTATTTCTGTTCGACCAGTTCGCAATATCCTGCACCCCGCCATCTGCAGGCACCGAGCTGGTTGCATCCCGACGATATTACGGAACTACAAAAGCATCTTTATCCTGCGGTTGAACGTCGTTGGTTAGAATCGATTGATCCGAATCATCAAGCCGGCATTGGTCATGATATTTATCTGAAACTTTGGGCATTGTCTGAACCGAATATTCCGGCAGATTATGTTTTATTTGATGAAGCACAAGATGCCGATCCATTGATGCTGGGAATTTTGCTGCGTCAAAAAAATACCCAAGTGATTTATGTGGGGGACGCGCATCAACAGATTTATGCATGGCGCGGTGCAGTCAATGCCATGCAACAACTGCCTTTGCCTGAATCTCGTTTGACCACATCGTTTCGTTTCGGTGAAGAAATTGCCTTAAATGCCAATGCGATTTTGGGTGCTTTAAATGAAACGGTACCTTTACTTGGTAATCCTCATCTCCATTCTAAAGTGGTGAATAAACCGCATACCAAACAACGCGATGCGATTTTATGTCGTACCAATGCGCGTGCGATGGAATTATTGCTTGCCGGTTTGCTGCATGGCGAAAAAGTCAGTTTGCAAGCTGACCATGTCAAACTGAATCGCTTTGTCGATGCGGCCAGCATGCTCAAACAAGGCCGCCGTGTCATCGATGTGCCTGAACTGGCGTGGTTTAACTCTTGGCATGATGTACATGAATACTGTGAAACCAATGATGGCAGTGACATTAAACCTTTGGTGAAACTGGTCGATGATCACGGTACAGATCCACTCAAAAGAGCACTGGCAAAAATCACCCCGATTGAACATGCCGACTACATTATCTCTACCGCACACAAAGCCAAAGGTTTGGAGTGGGATCGTGTGCATATCGAAGATGACTATCAATTTAAAGTGAATGAAAAAGACCATAAAATTAGTGACGAAGAGTTAAGATTACTTTACGTTGCCTGCACACGTGCTAAAGTAAGTTTAAATATTCACCACATTTACGATTTGGTACAACAACTTAAAAAGCAAATGCCATTATCGCTGCGTAAAGCCGTGGGAGAATAATTTCAGCTCGTTTCGCAATGCAGGTGTTTTATGAAAATCGAATCCGTTCAACTTAAACACGCACTTCATTTTGCTGACCTCAAGCTGAAATTTAACGACAAACTGATTACCCTGATTCTAGGCGATCAAGGCTCAGGCAAGACCGCAGTTTTAAAATTCACTTATCAGGCACTGACCTGGTTTGCAGCGCGCTATAAAGACTTTCGCACTGCGGGGGTCGTAATGCTTGATCAAGATATTATGTTCACGCGCTTGCAATCCAAAATTGATATTCGGGTTCGAATTCCCAATGATATTGGTACTTTAACAGAAACCAGTGAGCCACAAGACAAAGCGCTTTCTTACTGCGATTGGCAGCTGTATAAAACGCTCAATAGTCATGGCATTGGCACCAGCAAAGCCGAAACCCAGCAACTGGAAAATTTGGTCGAACTTTATCAAAATGCGATCAAACATGATCCACTGCAAGGCTTGCCGCTCATTGCCTATTATCCTGCAGAACGGTTTGTCAATGAAATGAATATTCTGAGCAAAAACAATCCGGTCATTTTCCAGACCGCACATGCTTATGAAATTTCAACCCTTCCTTACACCACCTTTAGCCGTTTTTTTGAGTGGTTTCGTGAAATTAGTGATATTGAAAATGCCCAGATTGCCCAACTTTTTCAGCACTTGCTGTCCAATCCATCCGTTCAGAAAAATAAAGATAATGATTTCTTGCAGCAATTGGTCAACGCCCAGAAACAAATGAATGCACCCAGTCTGGATGCTTTAAAACAGGCCTTAAGTACGGTAATACCTGCTCTAGAAGATATTTATATCCAGTACCAACCCAAATTGCAGTTGATGGTGAGTTATCAAGGCAAAACCATGCTTTATCAACAACTCTCCAATAGCATTAAAAACTGGATCGCTCTGGTGGGAGATATCGTGCGTCGTTTATGTCTACTCAATCCGCACAGTTTATATCCCTGTCTTGAAGGGGATGGAATTTTACTGATTGATGCGATTGATCATCAGCTCGATCAAAATACCTGCCAAGTGATATTACAACGCTTACATCAGGCATTTCCGCGGCTACAAATTATTGCTACCGGCAATCGTAGTGAGTTACTGGAACATGCGGCAGACTATCAATGTTTAAAACTTGAAAATAAACAGATTTTTGATATGCAGTTACAACCCTTAAAAGACAAGTTTGATCATATTTATGAAAACCTGGTTTTTAATGAAGAAGTGATTGAAACAGATCCATGGCTTGAACCCGAATTAGAAAGCATCACGCTACAAACCATGTTGCAGCAGATTCAACAGCATTTAAGTGTAGAACAACAGGCTGAATTGCTTCGTTTAATGAATCAGCAAAATAATACCTCTTCACCCCACTCCCTGCCCTGAAACAAAATATTGAATGCCGTTAAAAAGATTCGATATTTTAAAGAGCCATTCTCAAGAATCATTTTTAAGTTTTCATCTGTCTAAACACGCGACACCAAGAAAGACTTGAGGGGCGTATAATACAGTCAAGTGTGCGCAAAAAGAATTGATGTTGTTTTACTCATGTAATAAAATCAAGTATCTTTAAAGTTTTATAGTAAAATCCGATTTTACTATCACTTTTTACAAGTTGCGCAACACAGCTTGTTTTTCAGTTTTTTGAATTCAATTTGGCTTTCAAGATTGAGAAGTTTTGGATTGCTCCTTGTGGTCCTGTAGTCCTTGAAAGATAAGATTCACCCTTAGGTTTTACAAACCTAATCACGACAGTGGATATCAGTGTGCTACCGATTATTATATTGTTACCGTTAATACTGGGCACAACCCTTGTCTCGTGGCTGAAACATTCTTCACGCGGGCTAACCGCTTTAGCGGCAATTGGTGTCAGTCTAAGCAGCCTGATCTTGTTACTAACGCAAGCAAAATACGTTT
This sequence comes from Acinetobacter sp. TSRC1-2, assembly GCF_049895885.1. Classification (NCBI taxonomy): domain Bacteria; kingdom Pseudomonadati; phylum Pseudomonadota; class Gammaproteobacteria; order Moraxellales; family Moraxellaceae; genus Acinetobacter; species Acinetobacter sp. TSRC1-2. The sequence goes on along the minus strand of NZ_JAFCTF010000010.1, from coordinate 100,566 downwards.
TTAATGGTGGAACCATCACCCAGAGCTGGTCATGGTTACCCCAGCTCGGCATCGATTTAAGCTTTCGTCTGGATGCCTTGGGCCTGTTGTTTGCTTTGCTGATTAGCGGTATCGGTACCCTGATTTATATTTATGCTTATTATTATTTAAGTCCAAGAAATTCTCTCAGTAAACTTTACCTGTTGCTGATGTTATTTATGGCAGCCATGCTGGGCATCTCGCTGTCGAATAATTTAATTTTAATGCTGATTTTTTGGGAACTGACCAGTATTTCGTCGTTCCTTTTGGTCGGTTACTGGAGCAATTACGAGGCTGCACAACGTGGTTCGCGTATGGCGTTGACGATCACCGGGATGGGCGGTCTATCAATGCTCGGTGGCTTTATTCTGCTCGGTCAAATTACTGGAACTTACCAGATAGACCAAATTTTAATGATGACAGAGAAAATTCAAAGCCATTCATTGTTTATTCCTACCCTCTTGCTAATTTTAATGGGTGCATTTACCAAAAGCGCCCAGTTTCCCTTTCATTTTTGGCTGCCCAATGCCATGGCGGCACCTACACCGGTATCGGCATATTTACATTCGGCCACCATGGTCAAAGCCGGAATTTTCCTGCTAGCACGTTTTACCCCGATCTTTGTCGGTGCAGCGCTTTATCATAATATTGTGACTTTTGTGGGGCTGTTTACCCTGTGTATGGCCGCCTTTTTTGCCATTTTTAAAGAAGATTTAAAAGGCTTACTCGCCTATTCCACCATTAGTCACTTAGGCTTGATTGTCTGCCTATTGGGGATAGGATCGCCGCTCGCGATTGCCGCAGCCATTTTTCATATCATTAACCATGCGACCTTTAAAGCCGCATTGTTCATGCTTGCCGGAATTATTGACCATGAAACCGGAACCCGTGATTTACGCAAGTTAAACGGGATCTGGCAACTCCTGCCGTTTACTGCCACCCTGACCATGATCACTGCTGCCTCTATGGCTGGCGTACCACTGACCAACGGTTTCTTGTCTAAAGAGATGTTCTTTACTGAATTGCTGGCCAATCTCTCTGGGCCAGTAATGATTTTTTCGGCGGTCATGGCAACACTGGCGGGAATCTTCGCGGTCGCTTATTCAGTACGCTTGGTTCATGGGGTCTTTTTTGATGGCCCGCTAGGTCGACAAGTTCCCAATCAAAATGCGCATGAGCCGCCTTTTGGCATGCGTGCACCCGCGCTTATACTTGCTGTTTTGTGTATCTTAGTCGGTCTTGCCCCTGCTCTTTTGGTTGAAAAAATTGTCAATTCAACCACGCGTGCCAGCACTCAATTACCGGACTTTGCAGGCACACATCTCGCAATTTGGCATGGCTTCAATGCCCCTTTAGTGATGAGTATTATTGCGCTATTGGGTGGGGTAATTTTCTATTTCGCTTTCGCTAAAAACGGTAAAATCCGTGAGATTGACCTTGATCCTATACTGGGTAAATTCCAAGGCAGAATCCTGTTTGATTTATTCTTAAAGCATCTGTTACTCAATTCACGCAAGTTTAAACGTAAAACTGAAAATGGTTCGCTGCAAAGCTATTTAATGTGGATTGTATTATTTAGTGCTGCATTACTTGCCATGCCACTGCTGAATCAGGGACTCACCACAGGTACACGTGAATTAACCCATGCACCTGCAATTGCGATTGTGCTTTGGCTGCTCTTGTTCTCTGCCTGCTGGATGATGTTGTGGTTCCATCATGAACGGATTAAAGCGGTGCTGATTAGTGGTGCGGTAGGTTTAGTGGTGACCCTGGTTTTTGTGACCTTGTCTGCACCCGATCTGGCTTTAACCCAAATTACGGTTGATGTCGTCACCACCGTACTCTTGCTAATGAGCTTATCATTATTGCCACAGCTTACCCCGTATGAATCCAGTGTTTCACGTCGCTGGCGTGATGCACTGATTGCCATTGGTGGCGGTCTCGGTATTGGCTGGATTAGCTGGTTGATCTTGACCCGTGATCACAACTCGATTTCATGGTTCTTCATGCAGCAATCGATTCCACTGGGCGGTGGAACCAATGTCGTGAATGTCATTTTGGTCGACTTCCGTGGTTTCGATACCTTTGGTGAGATTACCGTACTCGGTATTGCTGCCATTGGTGCCTTGTGTTTAATGGATGGCATGCGTACCCACGGTACCATCATTACTCAGGGTTTAACCTATCGTTTTAATCCCTCTCCATTAATGTTCCGTATCACCGCATCCTGGGTTTTACCATTAGCCCTGGTGGTAAGTCTTTATATCTTTCTGCGCGGTCATAACTTGCCGGGGGGTGGATTTATTGCCGGCTTAATTACCTCACTTGCCCTCTTGATTCAATACATTGCACTGGGTCAAGATCAGGCAGAACAAATGCTGAAAGCCCAATCGGGACGTTTATATGAAGTCTGGATTGGTTCAGGCTTAGTCATTGCAGGACTAACCGGACTGGGTGCCTGGTTCTGGGGACGTCCATTCCTCACCAGCGCACACTTTTATATCTCACCACCAGTTTTAGGTGAAATTCATCTGGCTTCTGCTGCCTTATTTGATGTCGGGGTCTATGTCACGGTTGTTGGTGCAACCATGCTGATGATTTCAGTCTTAGGTGACTCTCGTCATTCCGGCATGGCTGGCCCAGTATTGAAGGGAGAATAAAATGATCAGTCTAGAATTTTTACTCGCCTCTGCTATTGGATTACTGACAGCAACGGGAATTTATCTTATTTTGCGTGCCCGTACCTTTCCCGTGGTGCTAGGTCTTGCCATGATTGGTTATGCGGTCAATTTATTCCTGTTTGCCATGGGACGGATTCAGGTCAATGCTCCAGCGGTTCTGACTGAAACCACCAAAGCAACTGACCCCTTACCGCAAGCTTTAGTGTTAACAGCAATTGTCATTGGCTTTGCAACCACGGCTTTTATTATACAGTTGGCTTTACGTAGTCGCTATGAAACGGGAACAGATCACGTTGACTCCAAAGAAGATATTGTGCCAATTGACCCGCGTGAGGATGAGCCTTAATGAATGCTATCATCCAGTTTTGGACTGAACACACCCCTATTTTTAGCATTCTAATTCCAGCTTTTACTGCCTTTTTATTGGTGCTTTTGGGGAATCCAGGCGCAGGCGCATTATCACAGGATTGGCGTCAACCGTGGCGTCGTGGGATTAGTTACATCTCATCCATTTTAGGTTTAGCCACGGCTATTCTGTATTTGAACTTGGCCAGTAATGGGCAAATCAGTATCTATAGTTTAGGTGAATGGTCTGCACCATTCGGGATTGTCTTGGTGTTAGATCAGCTGTCTGCCCTGATGCTGGTGCTTACCTATGCCCTAGCGACCCCTATTTTATGGTATGCCAGTCATGAATGGGATGCACGAGGACGCTATTTTCATGTCATGTTCCATTTCTTGCTCATGGGCTTATGCGGTGCATTCCTGACAGGCGACTTATTTAACTTATTTGTATTCTTTGAGATCTTGTTGATGGCGTCTTATGTGCTGCTGGTACATGGACAAGGCAAGGCACGCTTTCAACTCGGAATTCATTACGTCACCATTAACTTGTTGGCCTCTGCCCTGTTTCTGATTGGACTTGGCATAATTTACGGCAGTGTCGGCAGTTTAAACATGACAGATGTCGCACGCCTGATTCCGCTATTAGAAGCCGACCAGCACAAACTCGCTGTCGCAGGTGGCTTACTGTTATTTGTCGTATTTGGGATTAAAGCTGCCATGTTGCCGCTAGGTTTCTGGTTACCGAAAACCTATGCGGTCGCAACAACCCCTGTTGCAGCAATTTTTACCATTATGACCAAAGTCGGCATTTATGCCATCTTACGTATTAATGGCACCATTTTTGAAGATGATTTAAGCCACAGCATTTTGGCGAGCTGGTTACTGCCGATTGGTCTTATCACCTCTATTTACGGTGTAATCGGGGCGATTGGTGCAGAACGCTTACGTCGCTTCGTCGGTTTTATGATTTTGTCTTCGATCGGAACCATCTTAATTGCGATTTCATTGTTTAACACTTTGGCATGGGCTGCGGCACTTTATTATTTAGTGCATAGCACCCTGATTGGGGCTGCATTTTATTTGCTCTCGGGCTGGATTACTTCACAACGCGGAGCATTCAAGGATCATTTCAATATTGCACCGCAAATGAAACAACATAAATTGGTGTCATTAGTCTTCTTTTTAATTGCTTTGATGATGGCAGGTTTACCACCATTTAGTGGATTTTTGGGCAAAATCTTTATCTTGCAAGCCACTTCACATTCACCCTATCAACTGGTGATTATTATTGTGGTGCTGATTGTAAGTTTACTCAGTATTATTGCGTTTACCCGAATTGGTTTTGTGCTGTTTTGGCGTGCAACCACGCCGGAAGACAATCCAAGTAAGGAGGAGTTTAAAGCCTATCAAGGTTTGCCTGAACAATCGCCTGCCCGAAATGACAAAACTATCTATTTACTGCTTTCAGGTTTAATCGTCTATATGATCTGTGCCGGCCCTATTCAGCAGTATATGTTTAAAACGGCTGAACAAATGCAAAATAATGTCCTCTATGAAGGGATTATTCTGCATAAAGATAACCTTAATCAGGTCATTAGCGTTCAACCTTATGATCCTGAAAACCTGCCTGAAACCAAATATGGCGGTGAAACAGTTGATCCTAATGCGCATCTGATTCCGTACATCATTTCTGAAAAGACGCTGCAAGGCGAGCATATCTCAGAGTATAAGCAACGCCAAATCAATCAACAGCACGTGCAGGAACCTGTTCATCCGGATGATGCCAAGCTCAAGCCAAGGGAGCCTTAACCATGCAAAAAACATCTTTCTGGGAAAATTGGTTACCGCATCCATTTGTATCGGTTATTGTGGCTGTAAGCTGGATCATGTTGGCACATAGTCTCGATTCAGCAACACTGCTTATGGCATTGTTGCTGGGGATTCTAATTCCGCGTTTGGTCAGCCCCTTTATTACCCGTACGCCAGATATCAACTGGGTGTTAGCGGCAAAATTATTTTTTGTGGTGTTATGGGATATTATTGTTTGTAATATTCAAGTGGCTAAACTGGTACTTGGACCGACCCATAAACTGCATCCCAAATGGTTTCGTGTACCTTTAGAAACTCAGCATGAACAAGTCAATGTATTGCTCGCACTGATTATTACCACTACCCCGGGTACAGTGACCGCAGGGATTGATGATGATCGTGGTGATATTTTAGTTCATGCCTTGAGTACTGATAATGCTGAAATAGACATTCTAGAAATTAAAAATCGTTATGAAAAAGCACTCATGGCTATTTTTGCTGTGGAATCAGGAGAAGACTCATGACCATTTTGCCTTATGCACTCGGCATATGTCTGGTAGCCATCACCATCTCGATGTTTCTTTGCCTGGTCCGTTTAGTCATGGGGCCATCTATTGTGGACCGTCTGCTGGCATTAGATACCTTATTTCTGAATGCAACGTGCCTAGTGGTGATTCTTGGCATCTATTGGGCAAGTACTGCCTTATTTGAAGGGGCTTTATTGGTTGCCATGCTTGGATTCGTTTCCACCGCAGCGCTGGCTCGCTACTTTACCACTGGCCATGTCGTAGATTAGGAGAAACAGTGATGCAACTCGCGATGGAAATTCTCGTCTCAATTTTTTTAATGATTGGCTCATTCTTTATGTTAGTCGGCGGTATTGGCATGGTGCGCTTACCTGACTTGTTTATGCGTCTGCATGCTCCGACAAAATCCAGCACCTTAGGTTTAGGTAGTTTTTTAATTGCTGCGATGATTTTTTCAGCTTTTCAAGGTCGGTTTGGTTTTGCCGAACTCTTACTGACTTTATTGGCGTTCATTACTGCGCCCGTATCTGCAAATTTAATGGCACAAGCCGCGCTGCATCTACGTTTACGTTCAACCAGTGGCGAAGTGCCTGAAGCACTTGAACGCCCCTTGCCTTGGCAACGAAGCCGGCGTCGCCCTCCAACTCAAGACAAAAAAAACTCACATGATGATCTAACATGAAATCATGCTCTTCTTTGCTGATCTTGAATTAAGAGATTGTTATAATTAAAATTTTCACTCGATTGAAGTTACAGTAGACTGAGCAAATTTAATTAATTTTCGATCAAAACTTTAGTCTTTTCTTTTTCAAATTCCTGTTCAGTAAGCACATCTTCATCTAATAATTTTTTTAAGGCTGCAAGTTTCTCATATTTCCCTACTACGAGATTATTATTTCCATTCTTAGATTTCTCAATACACTCAAACACTAGTTCTACTCGTGGAAAATTCCTCAATAGATATGGAGGCTTTGCAGCAGTTTCGGTAAGGCCATGCATTACTTTATTTTTACGCTCACAAAAAGTAATTGATGCGTGTTCCGCATTTTCTCGCACAGTTTGTAATGATACAAAACCTGTTGCTGCTTTCCGGAAAATACGATATGACTCTTCACTCCTTTTTGTCGGCTGATCCAATATCACAGTTCGATTAGCAAAAATTGCATTTTCAAATGGAGACTTACTTTTTGAAGCCAATTGAATAGGCGGTACACTTGAGCAACTGGAAATGATAAGGACAGCGACGATAAAAAATAGCTTATACATAATATTATAGCTCACGCAATGAAATGTTGGCCTGTCAAATCCTTTAAAACAGTCTTTAAATTAGTTATATAAATCAGTTATTTAAATTAAAAATAAAAGCATTAAATTATTAAAAACCGTCTAAATAAAAAAAAGCCACCCGAAGGTGGCTTTTTTATGACATCAATTATTCATCATCTTGCTTTGCTTCAGCAGGCGGTAAATCCTTCACTGCTTCTGCAATCAGACCAAACATATAATTGCCGTAAGCATTGGTTTTGTCATAATGGAAACGCAAACGTGGCGTAATACGTGTCTTGATACGACGACTCAATTCGTGACGCAAGAACCCAGATGCTTTATTTAATACATCTAAAGTTTCTTTGTTCGCGGCTTCGCTTTGGTCATCACCAAGTTCACGACCCATTACAGTCACATAAACTTCGGCATATCCTAAGTCTGCGCTAACTTTCACCGCAGAGATGGTCACAAGACCACCTAAGCGCGGATCTTTCAGCTCCTGACGAATCAGTTCAGACAACTCGCGCTGAACTGAATCACCCATACGCTTAAGACGCTGACTACCCGCCATTAAAGACTCCGTTTAATCAATTGAACATCGTACACTTCGATCTTATCGAGTGCTTTGATGTCTTTATAGCCTTTCACCGCAAGACCACATTCCATACCGGCACGAACTTCTTCAACCACTTCTTTATAGCGACGAAGAGATTCAAGCTCACCTTGGAACACAACCACGTCATCACGAAGGACACGGATTGGTTTATTACGATGCAACATACCTTCAAGCACCATACAGCCCGCAGCCGCACCAAATTTACTTGAGTGGAATACTTCACGTACTTGAGCCACACCCAGAATCGTTTCACGATGCTCAGGAGCCAACTTACCGCTCATCGCTGCTTTCACGTCATCAATTAATTCATAGATGATGCTGTAGTAACGAATGTCGATACCGTCTGCATCCGCTTTTTGACGTGCTGTAGTATCTGCACGTACGTTAAAGCCAAGCAGAACTGCTTCAGAAGATTCCGCAAGGGTAACGTCAGACTCGGTAATTGCACCAACACCAGAACCAATTACACGAACGCGTACTTCATCAGTAGCCAATGCCTGCAATGCTACAGTCAATGCTTCCAATGTACCGCGTACATCAGTTTTAAGCACAACGTTCACATAAGGAACATCTTTTTTGCCCATAGACGCCATGATGTTTTCAAGACGCATTGCACTTTGACGCTCAAGACGTTTTTCACGTTCACGAGACATACGTGCATCAGCGACTTCACGTGCTTTTTTCTCATCGTTAACAACAAGAACTTCGTCACCTGCCATTGGCGCTTCAGGAAGACCCAAGATTTCTACTGGAATTGAAGGTCCTGCTGATTTAACACGTTTACCGTTTTCATCTACCATCGCACGAACACGACCATAAGATGCACCAGCCAGCACTAAATCACCAACATTCAATGTACCGTTTTGTACAAGAATAGAAGCAACTGCACCGCGGTCTTTGTCTACACGCGCTTCAATGACCACACCTTGCGCAGCACCTTCTTCAGATGCTTTCAATTCAAGCAATTCTGATTGAATTAAAATAAGGTCAAGCAGTTCATCAATACCTTGGCCAGAATGTGCAGAAACCATGGCTACAGGTACGTCACCGCCCCATTGTTCAGGTACGATCTGTTTCGCAGTCAATTCATTCAATACGCGATCTGGATCGGCAGATTCTTTATCCATCTTGTTGATTGCAACAATGATTGGCGTACCTGCAGCACGAGCATGATCAATTGCTTCTGCAGTTTGTGGCATTACACCATCATCAGCTGCAACAACCAGAACCACGATATCAGTTGCTTTCGCACCACGTGAACGCATTGAAGTAAACGCTGCGTGTCCCGGTGTGTCTAAGAAAGTGATAATGCCTTTATCCGTTTTAACGTGATATGCACCGATATGCTGTGTGATACCGCCCGCTTCGCCCGCAGCCACTTTGGTACGACGAATACGGTCAAGAAGCGATGTTTTACCATGGTCAACATGACCCATGATGGTTACAACTGGCGCACGAGTGGTTTGAACGCCACGCGCTTCTTCAGCTGCTTCAAGTAAGTTATCTTCAGCTTGAGTATCAGAAACTAGAACTGGGTTATGACCCATTTCTTCAACCACGAGTGCTGCAATTTCTTGCTCAATCGCTTGGTTCTGAGTCACAAGCTCACCCATTTTCATGAGTGATTTGATGACTTCGCGAACCTTGATTGCCATTTTCGCAGCCAAGTCAGCAACAACAATGGTTTCACCAATTTCAACATCATAAATTTGTTTTTTAACAGGTTTTTCAAAACCATGCTTGTTGCCTTGACTGGTTTTTAAACCACGTTTAGGCTGTTTACTGAAGCTTTGCTCTTCTTGACCACGACGTCCACCTTTTTTCGGTGCACGTGCAGTTGGCGTATTGGTACCACGTTTGATTTCGCGGTCTTCTTTCGCAAATGAATCTTCATAAGCCTGACCAACAAGACCGGCCGCCAATGGAGAATCATCGACCACACGAATTGTTGCAGTGGTATCTTCAGAGGTGTACTTAGACGCCATCTGACGCATTTGTTCAAGCGTACGTTGTTGAGCTTCTTCAGCCGATTTACGACGTGCTGCTTCTTCAACTGCTTTTAATTGCGCTGATTGAGCTTCACGTACTTTTTTCTGTTCAGCTGTTTCAACTTGCTTAACCGTCTGCTTCACAATCGGTTTGTTGTTCGACTTACGCGTTACCACAACAGCAGCCTTGGAAACTTCTTGCTTATCGCTGGTTTGCTTAGCAGCAGCACGCATTGCTTCTAATGCTTTGCTCGCACCAGAAGATTGTGCTGGAGTCGCTTTAGGTTCTGCTGATTTAGTTTCAACAGTCCCTTGCGCTTGTTTGTCAGCTTGCGCTTTAGCCAATGCTTCAGCTTTAATCTGTTCAGGGTCTGGCTTGGTAAATGTATGCTTCTTGCGAACTTCTACATTAATAGTTTTCGCCTTACCTGATGTACTTGCCACTTTAGCCGTACTGGTTGTTTTACGTTTCAACGTGATTTTTCCTGCATTCCCATCGTTTTGACCATGAATTTTCTTCAAATGGTTAACGAGAGTATTTTGTTGTTCAGTGGAAATAATATCGTCAGCTTTACGTTGTGGTAAACCTGCGTCACGAACCTGCTCTAGGAGCTTCTCAACAGGACGTTCTACGCTGAGAGCTAACTCTTTAATCGACTTGTCCGGCATATATTTCCTCCTAGTTAAACCATGATTCGCGCGCTTTCATAATGAATTGGCCCGCTTTTTCAGCACCTAAACCTTCAATATCTGCAATATCGTCCGTTGCTTGGTCTGCCAAATCATCTACTGTTACCACACCGCGAGCTGCAAGTGCATACGCGATTTCCTGTGTCATCCCAGCCATTGCAACGAGTTCTGCACTTGGTTCTTGGATGTCTTCTTGTTGTCTTAAAGCATCAGCCAAGGTAATTTCTTTCGCACGGCTTTGCAATAATTCAACAGTTTCAGCATCTAACTCAATTTCATCGAATGTTTCAGCTGGAACATAAGCAATTTCTTCAAGAGAAGTGAAGCCCATTTCAACCAAAGCCATTGCTAAATCTTCTTCAATATCTAAACGTGTCACAAACATGTCGAGATATTGTTGAGCTTCATTTTGTTGACGCGCGTAGAATTCATCTTCGAGCATCATCTCCAATTTGTAGCCAGTCAATTCAGATGCTAAACGAACATTTTGACCTTGTGACCCAATGGCACGTGCCAACTGATCCGTTGCTGCAAAAATAATATCTGCGCTATGGACATCTTCATCAATCACAATACTGGATACATCAGCAGGCTCTAAAGCGCTAGCAATATACTGTGCTGGATCATCAGACCATACCACCACATCAATACGTTCACCATTCAATTCTGATTGTACCGCTTGGATACGTGTACCACGCATACCAATACATGCACCCACAGGGTCAATACGATGATCGTTGGTTTTCACAGCAATTTTAGCACGAACACCCGGTTGGCGTGCAGCTGCTTTAATTTCAATGATTTCTTCAGAAATTTCAGGAATTTCTTTTTTCATCAACGCAATCAGCATTTCAGGGCGCGCACGTGACAATAATAATTGTGCGCCACGACCTTCACGATTCACGCTATATAAAATGGCGCTCATACGTTGCTTAGGACGAAGAATTTCTTTAGGAATCATTTCTTCACGAGCAAGATATGCTTCAGCATTGTCACCTAAGTCAATAATGAAGCCATCTTTGGTTTGTTTTTTCACTTCACCGTAGATAAGTTCACCAACTTTAGATTCATATGCATCAGCGACTAAAGCACGCTCAGCTTCACGAATTTTTTGCACAATCACTTGTTTCGCAATTTGTGCAGCAATTCGACCGAAGTCAATCGACTCAACTTCAAGCTCACGGACATCACCGATTGCCCATTGTTCTGGGTCAAGATCCGAGATTGCATCCTGACAAGCAGGCATTTCGTGATCTTCGTCAGCCACCACTTCCCATTGACGGAAAGTACGGTAGTCACCCGTCTTACGATCGATTTCCACACGTAAACGTGCTTCTTCTGCATGGGTGCCTTCGTAAAATTTCTTTTTAGTCGCAGCAACTAAAGCTTGTTCAAGCGCTTCAAAAATTGCATCACGACTTACACCTTTTTCGTTACTAACCGTTTCTACTACGGTAAGAATTTCACGAGCCATAAGTCACCTATTCGTTCAGATTCTTATTGATTGAATGAATTAATCTTGAAAGATCAAATTTGATTTGTCGATATTATGACTGTCGATTTCAAGTACGTGTTGATTTTCAACTTCGACTTGAATGATTTCATTCTCAAGATCAACAGCAATCAGTTTCGCTTGGAATTTACGACGGTTCTCTACAGCACTGATCAGACGTAAAGCAATTTGCTGTCCAATATAGGCTGGCATTTGCGCAAGCTGGAAGAAAGGACGATCCCATCCCGGAGAAGACACTTCAAGTGAGTATTCACCAGAAATTGGATCATGCACATCAAGCATTGCGCCTACTTGCTGGGTTACGCGAACACAGTCTTGTACGCCAATGCCCTGACCTTGTTCAAGCTCGCCATCTTCATTCATGACAGGTTGCGTGTTGTTTTCGTTGGTTTTATCAATATAGATACGTAATAAAGAACGCTTACCCTGAGGAATAAATTCGATTCCCCAAAGTTCTACATTACAAGCTTGCACTGCAGGAGCTATAAGATCTTGGAGTGCTTGAGTTTTATTTGATAGCTTCATTTACTCTCGTCATTGTTGTGCGATTCAATGGTCACTGTGACCAGTTCAGACTAACTCAACTATATTAGTAGTGAAACATGACAATTTGACCAATGGATGTCGACACTACACGATAGCCAATAAAAAAGGGCGTAATCGCCCCTGTGTACACAGAAAAACCAAAGTCCACTGTGCAAAAAGGCCCACCATTTTTGTGAGCCTTTTAGAAACTTGGTAGCGGGAGCTGGATTTGAACCAACGACCTTCGGGTTATGAGCCCGACGAGCTACCAGACTGCTCCATCCCGCAACAACGTGCAAAAATTATATACAATTCATTGAGCATTTTCAATCAAAAAATGTTCAATGGTTGCTTGATTAAGTTGCACCCTAATCAAAAAGTGGTAGCGGGAGCTGGATTTGAACCAACGACCTTCGGGTTATGAGCCCGACGAGCTACCAGACTGCTCCATCCCGCAACAACATGCAAAAATCAATCACCATTTAAATATTATTTAAATCGTCTATTTAGTTTGCTTCTAAATAGTATTGGTAGCGGGAGCTGGATTTGAACCAACGACCTTCGGGTTATGAGCCCGACGAGCTACCAGACTGCTCCATCCCGCATCAACAGATTTGCTGCACAACACCAACTTATGTTCTGGATTACAAGTTGGTGCGGAAGGGGGGACTTGAACCCCCACGCCCGAAGGCACTACCACCTCAAGGTAGCGTGTCTACCAATTCCACCACCACCGCAGCTGTGTCGCATTCTAGTCGGATCAAGTTCAAAAAGAAAGAACTAAATCGGGTTATTCACCTGTTTTCGGTGCGACTGGCGAAGTTTCATTCGAATTCACAGGGGCAGTCGTAGTGGTTTGCACTGATTTCAAGCTATAAGCATCTGTGGTTTGTTTTTTCGCAAACACTGCTAAAGTTAAACTGGTGACAAAAAATAAAGCTGTCAAAATACCCGTTAAGCGAGTCATGAAATTCGCTGAACCTGAGGCACCAAATACAGTCGCAGCACCGCCGCCACCAAATGATGCGCCTGCATCTGCACCTTTACCATGTTGTACCAGAATCAATACAATCATTAAAATGGCTAAGATAATATGTACCACCAGCACAAAAGTTTGCATGCTGAACTCCTAATTATTTTGTATTTGCAAAAGCCTGAGCAATTTTATAGAAAGACTCTGCATTTAAAGATGCACCACCCACCAGCGCACCATTAATATCTGGACAGGCAGCCAACTCTACTGCATTTTCAGCTTTAACACTACCGCCATACAGAATAGCAATGCCTGGACCGAACGATGTAATTTGAGTTAAGCCTTCACGAATTTTGGCATGCATGGCTTGTGCATCTTCTGGGGAAGCCGTTTTACCGGTGCCAATTGCCCAGATTGGTTCATAGGCAATCACAATCTTTTGCCACTGTTCAGCTTGAACCACTGCGGCAATATCACAGATTTGTTGCAATACCACCTGCTCTGCTTGACCATTTTCACGTTGCTCCAGGCTTTCACCTACGCAGTAAATAATGGTCAATCCTGCATTTAAAGCATTTTTAACTTTTTCATTCAGTATTTGTGCAGTTTCGCTAAAGATCTCACGACGCTCAGAGTGACCAATCAGTACAAATTCAATTTTATGATCTTTTAGCAGTTCAGCACTCACTTCACCGGTATAGGCACCCGTACCTGCTATGCAAGAAATATTCTGTGCAACGGTATCAATAGTGCGTACTGAACTTGCCAATTCTGCTTGAACACTGGCCAAGGCTAGCATGGTAGGCGCAACACCTATACGACATTCTTCTTCTTTAATTTCATTATCTTGCAATAATTTTTTAAAACTTTTGATCAGCTCTTTGGCGTCTGCCTGCATTGGGTTCATTTTCCAATTGCCAACAACCCAAGGAGTAATAGCCGAACCCGACATACAGTAACCTATTAAAAACAATTCATTTAACCGCGCATATTCTACACGGAATTCAATATTTTTTAGAAAATTTTCACATGGCTTTTTATGTCATTATTATTTTTTACACGTTATTCTGGCATTCTCTAGAAAAACTTCTCCATGTAATTACGACTGGTTCAAGGTTTTATCTAATATCATCTAGATGACAACGTTTTCAGATATGGTATTTTTATATAACAAAAGTATAATTTAAAAATACCAATTATAAACAAATTGATTGAGCAGGCATATTAAAGCATGACAGCATTACAAGGTTCACCAAGATTTACTGGTTTTATTCGCCGTTTGGTTGAAGATGGCTTAGTTTCTGCTGAAAATATGCAGAATGTAGTATTAAGTGCAAAAAAAGCCAATCAAGATATTGTTCCTTTTTTAATTGATCAATTAAAACTTTCCTCCTTGGATATTGCCGAGAAAATTTCTCAAGAGTTTGGGGAACCTCTTTTTGACCTCAGCGTATATGATTCTGCACAAATTATCCGCGAAGGAATTGATGAAAAAATAATTACCAAACATCGGGTTTTACCTATTTTTAAACGTGGCAATTTACTCTATGTCGCCACCAGCAATCCCACCAATATGGATGCCATGGATGCAATCCGCTTCAGTAGTAAAATGAATATTGAAGCGATCATTGTCGAACATCAAAAATTAACCAAACTGATTGAACAAAACTTTGCCGAAGCAGATACCTTTGAATTCTCTGATGATGATATCGATCTAAATCTTGAGCAAGAAGACCTCAGCCAAAAAGAAGACGAAGACGATGGTCCACAAGGTGACGAAGCCCCCATTGTTAAATATATTAATAAATTATTAATTGATGCCATTCGTATGGGCGCTTCAGATTTACATTTTGAACCCTATGAAAAAAGTTATCGTGTTCGCTATCGCGTCGATGGTGTTCTACGTCAAATTGCCACCCCACCATTACAACTCGCGACACGTTTAGCCTCGCGCTTAAAAGTTATGTCTCAAATGGATATTTCTGAAAAGCGCTTACCGCAAGATGGCCGTATTAAACTTAAACTTTCAAAATCCAAAGCGATTGACTTTCGTGTTAACTCACTCCCTACCCTATTTGGAGAAAAACTGGTACTGCGTATTCTAGATCCATCAAGTGCGATGCTGGGTATTGACGCGTTAGGATATGAACCCGAGCAAAAAGAGTTATTTATGCAAGCTCTGGACAAACCGCAAGGCATGCTATTGATTACAGGCCCGACCGGTTCTGGTAAAACGGTTTCTTTATATACAGGTTTAAATATTCTCAATCGTGAAGATACCAACATTTCAACGGCAGAAGATCCGGTGGAAATTAACCTGGAAGGGATCAATCAGGTCAATGTCAATGCTAAAGTGGGCTTAACCTTCTCTGCTGCCCTCAAGTCATTCCTGCGTCAAGATCCTGATATTGTGATGGTCGGTGAGATCCGAGATTTAGAAACGGCAGAAATTGCCATTAAAGCGGCTCAGACGGGTCATATGGTGATGTCAACGCTCCACACCAACAGTGCACCTGAAACATTGACGCGCTTAAGGAATATGGGCGTACCTTCCTTTAACATTGCCACCTCTGTAAACTTGGTGATTGCACAACGTTTAGCTCGACGTTTATGTCCACAATGTAAAATTCCTGCTGATGTTCCAGAACCAAGTTTATTGGAAATGGGATTTAAAGAAGAAGATCTTAAACATCCAGATTTTCAAGTATATCAACCTGTCGGCTGTTCAGAATGTCGTGAAGGTTATAAGGGTCGTGTCGGTATTTATGAAGTCATGAAAGTGACACCTGAAATTTCGAAAATTATTATGGAAGATGGCAATGCACTTGAAATTGCAGCAGCATCTTTAAAATCGGGGTTTAATAATTTACGTCGTTCAGGATTAATTAAGGTCATGCAGGGGGTGACTTCTCTTCAAGAAGTCAATCGCGTGACTAGTGAATAGATCAAGCATTTAAAAATAAGGATAAATTCATGGCTGTCAAAAAAGCACAGATGATGCCAACCTTCAGTTATGAAGGGGTTGATCGTAAAGGGGAAAAACTGAAAGGAGAATTGCCTGCACGTAACATGGCACTTGCGAAAGTGACTTTGCGTAAGCAGGGAATTACCATTAAGACGATTCGGGAAAAGAGAAAAAATATTCTCGAAGGCTTAATGAAAAAAAAGGTATCCACACTCGATATCACTATTTTCACGCGTCAATTGGCGACCATGATGAAAGCGGGTGTGCCTTTAGTACAAAGCTTTGAAATTGTTGCAGAAGGCTTAGAGAACCCATCTATGCGTGAAGTGGTGTTAGGCATTAAGGGTGAAGTGGAAGGCGGGAATACCTTTGCAGGTGCACTTAAAAAATATCCTCAATATTTTGATAACTTATTTTGCTCACTCGTTGAGTCCGGTGAACAGTCCGGTGCATTGGAAACCATGCTTGATCGGGTCGCCATTTATAAAGAAAAAAGTGAACTTTTAAAGCAAAAAATTAAAAAGGCCATGAAATATCCTATGGCTGTGATTGTCGTTGCACTTGTGGTGACCATTATTTTGATGGTCAAAGTCGTTCCCGTATTCCAGGAATTGTTTAGCTCATTTGGTGCAGATTTACCGGCATTTACTAAGATGGTCGTGAATATGTCGGAATGGATGCAGAAATACTGGTTTGTGCTGATTATTGTCATTGGTGCCATTATTGCCGGTTTTATGGAAGCAAAAAAACGCAGTAAAAAATTTCGTGATTTTCTCGATAAAGCAGCGCTTAAAGCTCCTATTTTTGGTGACTTGGTTTATAAAGCCATTATTGCGCGTTACAGTCGTACTTTAGCAACCACATTTGCTGCCGGTGTACCTTTAATTGATGCTTTAGAGTCGACCGCTGGTGCAACCAACAATTGTGTCTATGAAGAAGCGGTGATGAAAATTCGCGATGATGTCGCCACTGGTCAACAATTGCAATTTGCAATGCGTGTAACCAACAAATTTCCATCCATGGCCGTGCAAATGGTCGCGATTGGTGAAGAGTCAGGTGCTCTCGACAGTATGCTGGATAAAGTGGCGACTCATTTTGAAAATGAAGTCGATAATGCCGTCGATGGCTTAACCTCAATGATGGAACCTTTAATTATGGCTGTACTTGGCGTCCTCGTTGGTGGTCTAGTTATTGCCATGTACCTGCCAATTTTCCAAATGGGTTCAGTCGTTTAATGCAAGAATTGATTGATTATTTTGCAAATAACCCAACTGCGCTTTATCTTGCAGTTGGGCTTTTTAGTCTCTGTATTGGTAGTTTTTTGAATGTCGTGATCTACCGCACACCAAAAATGATGGAACAAGAATGGCATACTGATTGCCAATTGTTTTTGCATCCCGAACAACCGATCATTGATGAATCTAAACTTAGCTTAAGCAAACCGGCTTCAACTTGCCCTAAATGCCATACTGAAATTCGCTGGTATCAAAATATTCCTGTCATCAGTTGGCTAGTTTTAGGTGGTAAATGCGGCTCTTGCAAAAATCCAATCAGCATTCGCTATCCATTGATTGAGCTACTCACTGCCATATGTTCATTGGTGATTGTTGCAGTCTTCGGACCAACCTTACAAATGCTCTTTGGTTTGCTTTTAACTTGGATGCTTATCGCACTCACCTTTATTGATTTTGATACTCAGCTTCTACCGGATCGTTATACCCTGACTTTAGCAGCACTAGGTTTAGGCATTAATAGTTATGCTATTTATACCTCTCCTACGTCTGCAGTCTGGGGCTATATTATTGGCTTCTTGTGTCTTTGGATTGTGTATTACCTGTTTAAACTCATTACCGGTAAGGAAGGCATGGGCTATGGAGACTTCAAGCTACTGGCGGCTTTAGGTGCCTGGATGGGACCTTTAATGCTGCCTTTAATTGTACTGCTTTCATCCATGGTCGGAGCAATCATTGGCATTATTTTGCTCAAAATCCGTAAAGAAAATCAGCCTTTTGCTTTTGGTCCTTATATTGCTATTGCAGGTTGGATTGCGTTTATTTGGGGTGAGCAGATTATGAAAGTTTATTTAGGACAATAATTTTTGGGTGAGTACATGACGTTTATCTTGGGTTTAACAGGCGGTATTGGCAGCGGAAAATCGGCCGCAAGTACATGGTTTGAAGCGCAAGGAATCACCGTTGTGGATGCGGATGTTGTGGCACGTCAGATTGTAGAAAAAGGACAACCTGCGTTACAACAAATTCACGCGGCTTTTGGGGATTGGGTTCTTTTAGGCAATGGAGAACTGAATCGCCAGGCTTTACGTGAACATATTTTCAAAGATCCAAACGCGCGTAAAGTGCTGGAAAGCATCACCCACCCTGCTATTCGTCAATCGATTATTCAACAACTTCAGGCTGCAACCAGTTCCTATGTAATTCTGGTTTCTCCACTGCTCTTTGAAACCAATCAACATGAATTAACTGATCATACGTTACTCATTGATGCGACTGAAGAATTACAAATTCAGCGCGCCAGCCAACGTGATGGGCAATCGATTGAACAAATTCAGAAAATTATTCAGGCACAAATGTCACGGCAAAAAAAACGAAGTTTAGCCAATGATATCGTGCTGAATGACGGACATCTTGACCATTTATATGCGCATTTAAAACCGCTGCATAACGCTTATTTACAACACAGCAAGCAAAAAAAAGCAGCCGATTAAGACTGCTTTTTTTGTTGATCCAGTTGCTGCTGTAAACTGTCTTTATGCATAAGCCAGCGCCACGGCTGCAAAGCACCAATCGCCATCCCAATCAAGCCACAGATAATCGCCAGACTTAAGGGTTCACCTAAAAGCGGCACAGCTAAAATTGCTGCCATAAACGGGGCCAAAGTCACGATACTGCCGGTCTTAAATGCACCCAGTCGCTTGATGGCTTCGACATAAGTCAGTGTTGCCACAATCACCACAAAAATGCCGTGAAAAATCACCTGCATCAGTAAATGGAGCGGCTCAGGTTCAGTTAAATTTTTTGGTAAAAATATTAAATAAATCGGCACATATACAATTGCCGACCAGATTGCAACACCGGCCATAGAATGCCATGCAGAAAGTTTCCATTGCCGCAATAGCACGGTAAAAACACCCCACCAGATTGCACTCAAGAAGAACAGCATGTCGCCAAAACCAAAAGCGATACCGGTTTCCTGATACATTAAAAAACTCATGGCAGCAATTGCAGTCAACATAATACCCAGACTAATCTGGATATGCTGATCAAAAGGCTGTTTAAACAGCAAAAATGCGGCTACTGCGGTACATAAAGGAATACAACCATTCAGAAAAATCGCCGCATGTGCTGCAGGGACATAGTGAAATGCAGTATACGAGGTCAGGCAATATCCTACCCCGCCAATCATTGCCAAAAGAAACGGTTCTTTTTTCCACAAAAAGGCGAGGTCTTTTTTATAGATCAGAATCGGCATTAAAATACAAAATGCCAGAGCAAAACGTAAAGCCGTGATATCCCAAGCACTGATTCCCCACTGTGCATTTAAGCGGGAAGTAATGGTAAATCCCCCCCAGATGCACATGGTAATGGCGACATAGAGATAACCTTGAGACCGGGGAGACATAGCAAACAACTTTTTAAATTTAGATAATAAAATTACACATTACGCTGGCGGCAAGCTTCATACAAAGCCATACCTGTTGCCACACTCACATTCAAACTTTGCAGGTTTCCTGCCATAGGGATGTAAACCGTCTGATCGCACTGGGACTGGGTAATTGGACGCAAGCCTGTATCTTCAGCGCCCATCACTACACATACCCCTGTTCCGGTGAAATCAAACTGTTGCACCGGTAATGCTTTTTCATCCAGCATGGTGCCGACAACACGCACATTGAATTCATCTTTGATGTTACCCAAGGTACGAGCAAGATTGGTTACTTGAATAAACTTCACTTTCTCTGCGCCGCCTGCGGCAATTTTACGTGCTGTCGGGGTTAAGCTTGCAGAACGATCACGCGATACAATCACTGCTTCAACACCCATAGCCGCTGCTGTACGAATACAAGCACCCAGGTTATGTGGATCAGTGACTTGGTCTAAAGCCAACAACAGTGCTTGAGGATTTTGTTTCAGCAAATCATCCAGATCTTGCTCATTCAATGTCGGATGCGGACGAACTGCAGCAACCACCCCCTGATGAAAAGGCTGACCCGCCAATTTTTCCAGTTTGTCACGACTGGCCTGTTGTACACTGATTCCAAAAGGATCAGCCAAAGCCAAAACGTTTTTCAAACGCTGATCGTCACGACCTTTTAGCGTAAATAAAGTAAGTACACGCTCTGGCTCAAGCTCAAGTAATGACTCCACTGAGTGAACGCCATAAAAATATTCGGTTTTTGCCATGAACGGCCTCTAAAATATATGTATACAATGCAAAAAAGAAAAATCCTGCAAAGCTGACTTTACAGGATTGATGCTTAAATCTAGTTTAACTGATTCAGGCTAAAATTTCTTTGCCTTAATCCGACTTATGCTTAGCCTTCTAAATGGCAAACATAATCGAGCACTTCATCGGTTTCAATTTTAAAACGGCTATTGCCTGGGACATAAAAAGACTGTCCTGCACGGAACAATTCACTCTCGATTTTATCCGCGATTTGTACACGACATTCCCCTGAAATAATTTCCATACGTTCAGGGACATGAGTTTCGAAAGTCAGTGCTTGTTCAGTCGGTAAAATTACCCCTAGTGTCTTTTTTGTGCCATCTTCGAATTGCACGGTATGACTAATACATGAACCGCCGAAGTAAACATTCGATTTTTTGATAACAGAAACATGATCAAACTGATTTGACATGCGTATTCTCCAGATAATGCGCATTTATAATTTTTGATTGATGTAGTTTAAAGGCCTGCATTCAACTAATCAATCGGTGTTTCATACGGCTAAATCAATATTTTACAAATTGTTGCAGTTATTTTTCTACATCAATCAGAGGAAGATTTACCACAAGTTTGCGAGAGTCTAAATCAACCTTAGCATAAGCACAAATAAGTTTTTGTACTTCATCGACTAAAGGTCTATTTGCTTTTCCACGCAGCAAATGTTGTACCAAAACAATGACAATCAGCCAAGCAATTTGCTATACACCTAAAGCCTAGCAGTATGGCTCAATTCAGTATTTAAACTTCGACCCCAGATAGTTATCAAGAAATACTGATCCATGATTTGTATTGATAGATATTTGCCTAGTTTGCGAAGTATTTTTTAACAGTATGAAAATATAATTTCTTAAAACTATCCATAAAATCAAATTATTATGCAGATAAAAATCATCCAGATTATTTGAGCGTGACTGATAGAGGTTTATCTGCGTTAGATTCTCTTCTCGCAGGCTTGGCTACCTGCAACCTAATACCGTAGTAATATTGAATTCAATTGAAGCAGAGATTGTTTTTATAACGTATCTTCAGTAAAAGGTATTTTCATTATAAATATCAGGTAAAATAGTAATGTTTTACGTCATCTTAAAATAAAAGCTGGCTTGTGACCAAAACAAAATTTCACTATCTTAGATTAAAACTTTTCGCAGCTCGGATGCGTTTATGCTGACACACTTAACTCTGATCAATTTCGCTTTAGCCGATCATTTAGCCATTGATATTGAACCAGGTTTCAATGTCCTGACCGGTGAGACAGGTGCGGGTAAATCTTTATTACTGGATGCCCTCTCTGCCTGTTTGGGTGAGCGCACCGATACCAATTACGTCCGTTTTGGTTCAGATAAAGCCGATGTCACCGCTGTTTTTAGTTATAAAGAACAAAGTCCCGAAGCCGAATGGCTTAAAGCACATGAGTTAAATGATGAATCTGGCGAAATTCATTTAAGACGAGTGATTTTCGCGACGGGTCGCAGTAAAGCGTGGATTAATGGTCGCCCGAGCAGCTTGGCTGAACTGAAAGAAATTGGTCGTTTACTGGTGCAACTGTATAGCCAACACAGTCAGCAACAATTGCTGGAACATCCTTATCCCAAGCATTGGTTAGATCGTTACAACAACTTTTATCAACCTGCACAAGATGTCCGTGATGCCTATAGCACCTGGCAAAAAGATATTCGTCAGCATCAAGCTGCATTAGATGCGCAAGCAACCCGTAAACAACGGATTGAAACTTTAGAATTACAGCTTGAAGAACTCGAAGAAATTACTCAAATTGACTATAAAGAGATTGAGCAAGAGTTCGACCGTTTAAGTCATCATGAACATATCATGCTGGATTGTAGCTATAGCTTAAATGCGCTGGATGAAGCTGAACAAAATATCACCCAAGAGGTTTCTTCGATTATTCGTCGTTTGGAATCGCATGCCGGTCGCAGTGAGCTACTCGCAGAAATTTATAATTCATTAGTAAATGCACAAAGTGAACTTGCTGATGCGACGGCGAATTTACATCAATTTATTGACCGCCAAAGTTTTGATCCTGAACGCATGGAAGAGCTCAACTTGCAACTGGAAATCTTCCACCGTTTAGCGCGTAAATATCGTACTCAACCTGAAACGCTAAAAGAAGAATATGAAGCCTGGCAGGCGGAACTTGAACAGCTCCATCAACTGGAAGATCCTGAGACTTTAGCTGAACAAGTAGAATTGTCACATCAAGACTTTTTAGCCAAAGCTCAGCACCTAGATGATATTCGTCGTGAAGCCGCGAGTCCTTTAGCTAAAAAACTCACAGAACAAGTGAAACAACTGGCATTGCCTGAAGCCCATTTTGAATTCAAGTTTGAACCTTTGGAACAAGCATCATCAGAAGGTCTCAGCTTTATTCAACTGCTGTTTACCGCAAATAAGGGCATTCCTGCACAACCCTTGGCACGTGTAGCCTCTGGTGGTGAACTGTCACGTATTGCTTTGGTCATGCAAGTGATGAATGCTGAAAAAACCGAATCTGAAGTGTTGGTGTTCGATGAAATTGATGTCGGAATCAGTGGCGGTACGGCAGAAATGGTTGGACGCTTATTGGCAGATTTAGCACAACATGTACAGATTTTATGTATTACCCATCAAGCTCAAGTGGCAGCACAATCAGATCAACACCTGTTGGTGAAGAAACGCCAAACTGATCCTGCAAGCAGCACCATTATCGACCTGAGCGAAGAACAACGTATTGATGAGCTGGCGCGTATGACGGGTGGTGTCGAAATTAACGACACAACCCTGCAACATGCCAAGCAATTACGTCAACTTAAGTTTCATCAGGTATAAGTTTATAGGCTAAATCACAAAAAATGATTGGCGAAACTCAATTAGTTTAGTAAGTTGCTTATAAAAGCATTATTATTAATTTAATCAGATTTTTTGATTTTAAGGGGGGATAGCTTAGATGACTAAACAATATCTGACACATCGCTGTCTGATTGCACCTCCTGATTCAGCCGATGATTTTTTCGCCAATACCGTGATTTATTTGGCACGACATGATGAAGATGGTGCTCAAGGCATTATCATTAACCGCCCTTCTGGTCTTTCAATCAAAGAATTATTGAACGATCTGGAAATTGAAGCGGATAATGTCAATCCCCATGATGTATTACAGGGTGGACCTTTACGCCCGGAAGCAGGCTTTGTGCTGCATACCGGTCAACCGACCTGGCATTCATCCATTGCGGTGGGTGAAAATGTCTGTATCACCACATCTAAAGATATTTTAGATGCCATTGCACATAATGAAGGCGTTGGACGTTATCAAATTGCCTTGGGCTATGCGAGTTGGGGCAAAAATCAACTTGAAGCAGAAATGGCGCGTGGCGACTGGCTCATCTGTGATTCAGATATGGATTTAATTTTTAACTTACCTTACGACGACCGTTGGGATGCTGCCTATAAGAAAATGGGCGTAGACCGCACTTGGCTTTCATCAGAGATTGGACATGCCTGATTCATCACAACTCCAGCTGATTATGGCATTCGATTTTGGTACACAGAAAATGGGCATGGCGGTCGGTCAATCATTAATTGAAAGTGCCAATCCGCTTGCCCTGTTTCCGATGAAAGACGGTATTCCCAACTGGGATGAATTACTGAAAATTGTGAAACAGTATCAACCGACTCTATTTTTAGTGGGTTTGCCGTTGAATATGGATGATAGCGAATCTGAACTTTCGGTACGTTCACGCAAGTTTGCCCGCCGTTTGCGCCATCAAACCAATATTGAAACCTTGATGGTGGATGAACGCCTGACCACGCGTGAAGCTCGTGACGAACTGGAGCATTATCAAGCCCAAGGTCGTGCTAAAAAACTGTCTGCAGATAGTGTTGCCGCTGCGCTGTTTATTGAAAGCTGGTATCGCAACCCTGAAGGGCTTAGGCCATAAATTGCTAAAAAATATTGCTAAAAAAGCCATTCAAAATTGAATGGCTTTTTTAATTATTTAGATGAAGTACAACAAAGATAACCGCGATGACTCGGCTCATTTTTTAGATTGACCTGATATATCAGATCAATTTGATCGAGCTGTTTCATGCGCTCAGACATTGCCACCAGATTTACCACCAATACGGTTAGCAACATTTCCTGAAACGGTTTGGTCATGTACTGAAGGCTAGATTTCTCATCTGATAAATGTACTGCTATTGCATGAATATCTAAGATATCCCGCGTGATATTCCCCAACACCGGGTTGTAATTATGCAGTTGTTTTTGATTCAGCAATATTTGATCAAATAATGCTTTAGCATCCTGATTGTTGTTGAAACATGAGTTTCCACTGCCGGTCCGATGTGCATCGGAAAAATGGTCGTGCTGATTATGGCACTACAGACCTCACTTACAGTGATTTATAGAAAGCGGCCACTTGACCATATAGAAGATAGACACCGTATCGGCATGAAATAATGTTGTAGCAAATAATGACCGTGGTATTAGCATAGGGATATAACTGCGTAGTGTTCTATCCAGCAGTCAGGTATACAGGCAGAATCCCACCCAACTCGTCAAGAAAAAAGTAAATAACCCTGATGTATTCATCGAAAGTGGGGTGATTGCAATTGAGACGATTGCACCCAGCAAGGTTCCCAAAACCCGACAAGTCCTTTTTGAAGAGGTCATGCCAGCGTATGGATTGGCACTGACGAATGTTTGGTTAGCAGCATTGGTTATCTCAAATTCAGGTTTAATGCTTCCTCCACACTTTTTTTAACGACAACTAAAGTGCACGATATACCTTCAAGCTATATCGTGCAAAAAGCGTACATGTGCAAACATGTCATCAGAAATGAATGGAGAAATTTTCGCATCACGTTCTTTATTCGAAATAAAATAGAAGAAACAGCTAATCTAACAAGGTTAAAAATTCATCATTAGATATTTATTTTGAACATTTTTTAAAAAAACTACAATAAGTCAAAAAATAATAGCTCATTATGACAATGTAGCTAAAACTAACAGAATATATTTAATCAATAACCATTAAGTTTCTCATGCTGGAAATAAAATATTTTTAAATACTGACAAATACAGCGTTGTCTGAACAAAAGCTCTGCTCTTGCTATTTTTTTGTTATAAAGTAATGCGTATTACTTTCTCTTTTTATATGCTTTGACCAAGCAGGTACTTATGGCAATTTCTAGTTTTGGTAAGATTCTCACCGTTTTGGATCTGTTTTCGGTGTCTCGTCCTATCATTAATGTCGATATCATTAGTGAGGAATTAGGGCTATCTAAACCCACCAGTTACCGGTATTTGAAAGAGCTCGTATCCTCAGAATTATTACAACGTTTAAGTGGCACTTCAGGTGACTACACCCTCGGTACTAAAATTGCAGTACTGGACTATATTTCCCGTACCACAGATCCTTTGGTGCAAATTAGCATTCCGTTTATGCAGCAAATTGTGGAACGTACTGAATTCGGCTGTCTGCTCACGCATTTGAATTATGATTCATGTATCGATATTCATCATGAACTGTATAAAGACTTGACCACCCTGATTTATGGCCGTGGTTGCCCTCGCCCTATCTATAAGGGTTCCTCTGCCAAAGTCATTCTGGCGCACTTACCCAAACAGCGCATTTTGGATTATTACCAGCGCTTTGCGACTGAATTTTCTGAAGTCGGATTTGCGCATAGCGAAGAAGAATTCCTGTTACAGATGAAACAGATTAAAAAGCAGGGCTATTATTTCTCAAATGGAGAAGTTGATCCGAATTTGGCCAGCCTTTCTATTCCGGTGAAATTTTCCAGCAAAGAACCGCCTTTAGCTTTGACCTTATTAGGCTCTAGAAATCGCTTTGAATTTATTAATTTTCAGAAACTGATCGAAATCTTGCAGGAAAATGCAGCATTGATTGAAAAGAAATTTGCTGAATTATCTAGAGATGATGAGCTTTAAAATGATGTTAAAATTCAACCAAATATCAATTTACGCAAAATAAAGCATACTTTATAATTGAATTATTTAATTTATTCTCATAATATGATTATTGTTCTTCATGTAGCCAATTGTATTCCATGACAATTTGAGCAACATCCTCAGAGAAAAGCTTATGCCTATGCATGAGCTTTTTTTTGCCTTATTTTTAGCCGGTTAAATGCATCCCTTTACCCTTTAGAAAAAATAACGGAAGGTCAGATTAATCCGTGGTTCTACTATTCTTGTCGATTTCATTAAAGCATGTTTCCAGTACTGCTGGGTTTGGCCTCGCATCACAATCAGCTGACCACTATGTAACAGCACATCGACTTTTGCAGCTTTATTTTTATGCTTAAAACTGAATTTTCGTGTGGCACCGAAACTTAAAGAAGCAATTACAGTTTCTTGTCCGGTATCAGAGATTAAAGTCGCTTCATCATCACTATGCCAACCTAGGCCCTGCGTACCCTCCTCATACAGATTAGCCAAACAGGAATTAAACGAATGTCCAACCAATTTTTCAATATGCTGCTTTAAACGAAATAACGCAGGATTCCACAGATGTGCCTGCTTAAATGTGCCTGAATAGTGATATTGGTAATTTTCATCGCCATACCAAGCCACTTGGCGTTTGGTGATATGGTGTTGGCCAAATAAAAATACCTGGTCATGTTGCCAAGCTAAATTGCTTAAAAAATACTGCAAATATTTTTCACTCTGCTCAGGTGTTAAAATCAGGCCATAATCTTCTACAATCCCGTCACAAGGCAAGAGATTGGCTTGAGCTTCCGGTGCAAACAATTCAAAGTTCATGGTCAAAATACACAGTCAGAAATAAATGTAATATTCACTTTTATTTTAGCTAATTATTTCTGCTCACAATTCAAAACATTGTATGCGCTTGTGACATCAGAAAATCAGGCTTAGACTGAAATTAAGCTGAACAATAAAAAAATTGCATATGAATTTATGGCACTTATTTCAAAAACTTCGACCTTTTGTCCGTCCCTATCGCTTATTGGTCCTTGCAACCCTCATTTTAACCCTGATTGGATCCTTCACAGCACAGGTCAATGCACTGACTTTAAGATATGCCGTTGATAGTATTAATCGCCTGATTGAAACAGGTTCAGGACTTTCAGAAGGCTGGCATATTCTAATCACCATCTCTGCCATTTTGCTGGGTAAAGAAGTCATTAATGCTTTCGTGCAATTTGGACAAAAATTTTATGGCGAAAAACTGAGAATTTTTGTCTCGCAGGATTTAGCCCAAGGCATCATTGAAAAATTTCTGACTTATCGCCTGACTTTTTTTAATGAAGACAATAACCAGGCCGGTAAATTACAAACTCGTATCGACCGCGGTATTGGTTCGCTAACGCGCTTGGTGCAAATCTTCTTTATTGATATTTTACCGTTATTTACCAGTGCGATTGTGGCATTGGGGCTGATGTTCTATGCCAACTTCTATGTTGGATTGGTGGCTTTAAGTATTGTGCCCATTTATTTTTGGCTGACCTATAAACAGGCACAAAAACTGGGGGGATGGCGACGTAATCTGCGCGATGGACGTGAAAAAAAGAGCCAAGGCATTTTAAGCATTATCACCTCGATTACCGTGATTAAATCTTTTAATCGCGAATCGATTGAATCCGACAAACAGCTCAAACTCCAAAAAGAACTGACCAACAATCAGATGCAGACCCGGCAAACCAGTTTTCTGTTTGACGGTTTAAAAACCTTTATAGAACAGATTGGTATTGTGCTGATCATCATTTTAACCGCTTATTTTGTGCTGGATGGGCAAATGAGTATTGGTATGATTATGTACCATGTGCTGTTGTTCAATAATGTCTCTGCCCCGATTCGTTCCTTGCACCGTATTTATGATGAAGTGAATGACGCGATGATTTACTCAGAAAGCTTCTTTAAAATTTTAGAAGCCGATCATGAAATTGAGCCAAGTGGTGCACAAAAACCTGTTATTACAGGCAAGTTCGAACTTAAAAATGTCGAATTTTATTATCCTAATGGCCTTCATGCATTAAAGAACATCAATCTAGTGATTCAACCGAATAAAATCACCGCTTTGGTCGGTTTATCGGGTGCGGGGAAATCGACCTTGATCAGCTTATTGGATAAATTTTATCAACCCGCGGCTGGGGAGATTCAACTCGATGGCATAAATTTAGAAGACATCGACACTCACTATCTACGTGACCATATTGGTTTGGTACTGCAAAAGAATCATATTTTCCAAGGTTCTATTTTTGAGAATATTCGCTATGGTCAAACCGATGCCAGTCTAGAAGATGTTATGACTGCGGCCCAAAAAGCCTCAATTCATGAGCAAATTTTACAGCTTCCCCATGCTTATGATGCCGATGCCTTGATGCTTTCAGGCGGACAACAACAACGGATTGCACTTGCCCGAATGTTCTTAAAGAACCCACCGATTATTTTTCTGGATGAACCGACTGCCAGTTTAGATGCGATTGCCTCGGAGCAAATTAAACAAAGTCTGGATCAAATCAAACAAGGACGAACCGTGATTATGATTTCGCATAGTTTGTCGCAAATAATTGATGCCGATTACACCTATGTGATGAAAGAAGGCTGCATTGCCGAACACGGCGAACATGATGCGCTCTATCACCAAGAGGGTGTATATAAAGAAATTTTTGATGCTATGGCCAAGAGTTTAAACATTGAAAAGATTGCCAAAACTTTTGAGGAGGATTCTGAGGAAGAAACACATAGTTAGAAACAACGTCTGTTTGGAGTCTGTGATTTAAATTTGGTTTTAGTGAATCTGATACTGATAAAAAAGCCTCAATCTAGGTTGAGGCTTTTTTGAGAATTGATTTAGAAATTAGCGCTCTTGGACTTTTTCTTCAATTTCTTCAACACTGGTGTGGCGTACGTCTAAACCTTTGACTATATAAATGACTTGTTCAGAAATATTCCGCGCATGATCACCAATCCGTTCTAAGGAACGTAGTACCCACAACACATTGATCACCCGTGAAATATGACGCGGATCTTCAATCATATAGGTCATTAAGGTGCGTGTTGCAGATTGATATTCACGGTCAATATCGGCATCGGCAAGTAATACACGCAAAGCTTGATCGATATCTAAACGCGCAAAAGCATCCAAGGCATCATGAATCATTACCCGCACCTGATTACCAATATGACGGGTTTCCATGTAGCCGCGAGGGGAATTACCTTCTTCACACAAATTTTGCGCAATACGTGCAATTTTTGCCGCTTCATCACCAATACGTTCTAAATCAGTATTGGCTTTAGACATCGCTATTACCATACGCAAGTCAATTGCAGCCGGATGACGGCGCGCCAAAATCAGGGTTAAGGCTTCATCAATTTCCGTCTCTAAACGATTGACAATATTATCCTGAAATTGCACATCAATCGCCAAACTGGCATCGGTATCTAATAAAGCACGGATACCATTGGCAACTTGCTGTTCAACTAAGCCGCCCATGGTCATAAATTTAGTATTTACATCCTGCAACTCTTCATTAAATTGCGAAGAAATATGGTGATTCAACACCGGGTTATTTGACAAGGGGGCGTACTCCACAACAGCAATTTTAGTATTAAAAATCTTGGTCAATATTAAATCATATCTAATATGAAGCTTTGATGACAAACATCCAAATTTTTAGCTGGCTGGTTTGGCTGCTTTATCGATCAGCCAAGCATTCATTGCTTCAACATCCTGTTCTGTTAATTTGCCAACAGCAGCTTTCAAACGTAGCACATTAATTAAGTAATCATATTGTGCATTTAAGTAATCCTGCTTGGCAGAAAAAGCATTTCGTTGCGCTAAAAGCACATCTACCATGGTTTTCAAGCCTTCCTGATACTGTGCTTTAGAAGCTTGAGAAACAATACTGGCGGAATCCATGGCCGCTTTACGCGCTTGTAGTTTGGCTTGATCGGTTTCTACCTGCATATAGGATTTTTTTACATCGATATTGGCTTTACGAATGGCAGCATCCAGCTGGGCCTCACTTTTTTTCACATTCACTGCGGCTTTTTGAATGGATTTTTGCGTGCGCCCACCGTTATACACATTCCAGTTTATTTCAACACCCAGCTGATCAAACTGACCATCACTGGATATGACATTTTGCGGCGACTGCTTGGCATACCCATAAGTGCCTACTGCTTCAATTTGCGGATATAAAGCGGCTTTTTCTATCCGTTTCTGATCCTCTGCATAACGCTGTTGAATCCGGGCTTGCTGAATGGAAAGATTCTGGCTTTGTGCTAAAGCCGTCCAAGCCGCTAAATCAGCAGGATACGGTTTTTGAAATTGAAAGTCGTCTCTGAGTACTGCCAAGTTTTCACGATAGGGCCCAATGATTTGGGCCAGTTGCTCTTGTGCCAAAATCAATTGCACCTGAGTGGCAATACGATTCGCTCTTGCACTTTCATATTGCGCATTGGCTTCACTGACATCACTTTTTGCAACCAGACCTTCGCGCAATTTTGCATTCATGACATTGAGCTGTTCCAACAAGGCCTTTTCTTCTTGTAGATTTGCAGTGGTTAAACTCTGTTGACGTAACACATTAAAATAAGATTCAGAAACATTTAAAATATGTTCCTGGCGTTGTAATTGTAAGTTGACTTCACTCAAACTGACCGAAGTCTTAACTTGCTTTAAACCTTCCCACGCATCCCAACGGAAGATCGGTTGCCGTGCGGTCATGGCAATTTGTTTAGTCGTTGAGGAAGATGTACTAAATGCGTCCTGAGGAAAACCAGGAATACTGGTCTGGTTCGCATCTTGGCTTTTTCGTGTGACATTTCCAGAAACAGTAATCGTTGGAAGCAAATTTCCTTTCGCAATCCCCAGATTTAATTGGTCCGCCTCATACTGTAAAAGATTGGCTTGCCAGTTTGGATCAGTACTTTTTGCACGTTGATAAGCCTCAACCAAATCCAAAGCATAACTGCACGGACTTACAAGCAAAACACATGCACTGATGACTGTTTTTATATTCATTTTTTATGCTAAATCCCTGCACCGTACCAGACCATCTGCAAACACGCCTCGTTCAAAGAAAACTACATAATATTAGAATGATATCTTTGATTTTCCGTATGATTTTTATTAATTTTTACAACTTCCCCATGCTCTATCCATTTATCTGTCAAATGCTAGTCAATGGTCACAGCAGGTAACTAAACTCCCTCACAATACTACACAGACAAAATCCTTTTTAGCGATAAAATAGCCGCAACCCACCAAAAACATTGCTGCATTTATCCAGATATATAATGACCGTGCCTTTCAAAAAAAAATTCTCTGTAAAGAAATGCCTGCCGTTTGTCATTTTGATGCTTTTGCTCGGCTGTCAAAAACCTGAACCACAGCCTATTCCAGAACAGGTACAAAAACAATCGCAGCAAGAGGAAACGGTGGATTTATCTTTATTATGCAAAAATATTGAAAATAATATGGCGGAAATTAATGCGGAACGTACCACTTTTGCATTAGAACAGATCAATCAAGATTTAAAATTATGCTTACCGCTGTCTACATTTGCCGAACAACAGCATTTGTTAGTACTGTCCAATCAAATGTATAACAACTTCCTGACAGTGAATAGAACACCGTCACAACAAGTGGCTTTTGAAGCTTATGCTTTTGATCTGGCACAGCATCCTACGATTCAACAAAACCATTTTGAACAACTGACTTTACGTGACCAATATTTATTAAAGCACAAGGGGCAAGCCTATATCGAGCTGTTCGATGCAGGCAAAGGTTTAGTCAATTATCGTCGTAGTCCTGAATATTTAGCCAAAATTTTTGCTCCCTATATGCCTCAAGCAGAACAAGTTTTTATCGAAAATTTGGCAACACAGAATATGATGCCGGTGTTTGTTGAAGACACCTTAATGATTGAGCCGCATGAGATTGCCACTCGTGCCTTATTTTGGGAAGAATATTTAAATCAATATCCTAAAAGTAGCTATCGCAAAGATGCAGAGTACCTGTTGCACATGTATACCCAGTTTTTATTTAAAGGTATGAACGACTCGCCTGTCTCTGACACTTATACTGATAAATATTCAATTCAAAGTAGTTCGCTGGATGAAATTGAAAAATTAGCTCGGGTCAAAAATTCGTATTTAGCGCTTCAAGCTAAAAAATTTCTGCAATTTCTACAATTATCTGAACAGCAGCGCTTAAAAGAAATTCCACTTCAATTAAGTCCAAAACAACAACAACAACAGTCGATGTCTGAAAATCAGCTCACACTCAAACAGTTAGACCAATATTTAGGTTTACAGAATTTAAGCCTGTCTAAAACACGTGATTGTTTTAGTGATTCAGTATGCCTTTAATCTTTGCTTTAAATTAAAAATTTATAGAACGCCCTAAAAGCGATATTTAATGTGAATGTTTTTTAGTGGTTGGGCATGTTAATATCTGTCCATCGCTTGACGGAGCGCGAGTAATTCCTCGCTGAGATTGTGTCGGTTTTTTCTATAAAGAACTTAAGCACGAGTACCGTTGAACCTGATCAGGCTAGAACCTGCGTAGGAATCAAGCATCTAAAAACTGAAGCCCTTAATTTATCTGTTGGTTGATTTTCTAATGAATTAAACCAGATAAATCTGCCACGTTTTTGGTCGTGCTTGATTCGTTGATGTCATTCATAAGGATCATTGCAATGAACCAGTTAACGAATCTATCTGCAACAGATATTTCTGCTCAACACGAGCAAGATGCTAAAGATCTCACCCGTATTTTACCCGCTTCAAAAAAAGTCTATATCCAAGGCTCTCGCGCTGACATTCAAGTACCCATGCGTGCCATTGAACTGACCGATACCCCGACCGGCTTAGGCGGCGAACAGAATCCTGATATTCTGGTTTATGACACTTCAGGTGTGTATACCGACCCTCAAATTGCAATTGACCTGAATAAAGGTTTACCCAATGTGCGTGAAGCTTGGATTGAAGAACGTCAAGATACAGAACGTTTAAATACGCTAACCTCTGCCTTTGGACAAGAACGTCTAAAAGATATTCGCACGGCACAGATTCGCTTTGCCCATATTCAAAAACCGCGTCGTGCCAAATCGGGCAAAAATGTCACCCAAATGCATTATGCACGTCAGGGCATCATTACCCCTGAAATGGAATATATCGCCATCCGTGAAAATCAGCGCCAGCTTGAGGGGGTCGATGCACGTCAACATGTTGGTCAAAACTTCGGGGCGAAAAACCTGACTGAAATTACCCCTGAATTTGTGCGTCAGGAAGTCGCTGAAGGACGCGCGATTATTCCGGCCAATATTAACCATCCTGAAATTGAACCGATGATTATTGGGCGTAATTTCTTGGTTAAGATTAATGCCAACATCGGTAACTCTGCACTCGGTTCAAGCATTGATGAAGAAGTAGCGAAAATGACCTGGGCGACCCGCTGGGGCGCAGACACCATCATGGATTTATCGACCGGCAAAAATATCCATGAAACCCGTGAATGGATTATCCGTAACTCGCCTGTTCCGATTGGCACGGTTCCGATCTATCAAGCACTGGAAAAAGTCGATGGTGTGGCCGAAGATTTAACTTGGGAAATCTTTAAAGACACGTTGATTGAACAGGCTGAACAAGGTGTAGATTACTTTACCATTCATGCAGGCGTACTGCTTCGTTATGTTCCGCTCACGGCAAACCGCTTAACCGGGATTGTCTCGCGTGGTGGATCCATCATGGCGCAGTGGTGCCTTGCCCATCATCAAGAAAACTTCCTGTATACCCATTTCGATGAAATCTGCGAAATCATGAAAGCCTATGACGTATCGTTCAGTTTAGGCGATGGCTTACGTCCGGGCTGTATTCAGGATGCCAATGACGAAGCCCAGTTTAGTGAACTGCGTACCTTGGGCGAACTGACGCATCGCGCGTGGCAACATGATGTGCAAGTCATGATTGAAGGTCCGGGACATGTGCCGATGCATATGATTAAGGAAAATATGGACCTGCAACTTGAAGTCTGCCAAGAAGCGCCTTTTTATACCCTTGGGCCTTTAACCACGGATATTGCTCCAGGTTATGACCATATTACTTCAGCAATTGGTGCCGCGATGATTGGCTGGTACGGCACAGCCATGCTGTGCTATGTCACACCAAAAGAACATTTAGGTTTACCAAATAAGAAAGATGTTAAAGATGGTATCATCACCTATAAAATTGCCGCACATGCTGCCGATCTGGCCAAAGGTCATCCGGGTTCACAGGTGCGTGACAATGCCTTGTCTAAAGCACGTTTCGAATTCCGCTGGGAAGACCAGTTTAACTTGAGTCTTGACCCCGATACCGCACGCAGCATGCATGATGAAACCATGCCCAAGGAAGCCCATAAATCAGCGCACTTTTGTTCGATGTGCGGACCAAAGTTCTGCTCCATGAAAATCACCCAAAATGTGAGAGATTATGCGAAAAATCAAAGCAATGCAGAACATAGGCAAGAACAAAATGCGGAGATAGAAGCAGGATTCGAAACCATGAAAACCACTTATCAGAAACATGGTCAGAAATTGTACCACAAGCTGTAATTTGGTAAAAAAAGTCTTTTATTTTCATGAAATTCTCAGTTAGGATGAGTGCTTGCTTTTCATCCTGACTGAGCTATATGAATATTATTAGGCAAGCAACATATAACAGCGACGAAGTCAAAATTCAGTCACGCGAATATCTTTTCCGCGGCTTCATTCAGGTTGAAAAAGTCAGTCTCCGACATCGTTTATTTAATCAGACTGAATACACGCCCACCATTCAACGTGAACTCATTCACCGACCTGAAGCTGCTGGTGTGCTGATTTATGATGATGCCCAACAAAAATTTGCCTTAATTGAACAATTCCGTGTCGGCGCGATGGATGATTCAGATTCACCCTGGCAACTGGAAGTGATTGCCGGGGTACTGGATGGTGATGAATCGCCTGAAAGCTGCATATGCCGTGAGAGTCT
The DNA here is from genome assembly GCF_049895885.1 of Acinetobacter sp. TSRC1-2. Lineage (NCBI taxonomy): Bacteria > Pseudomonadati > Pseudomonadota > Gammaproteobacteria > Moraxellales > Moraxellaceae > Acinetobacter > Acinetobacter sp. TSRC1-2. The sequence goes on along the minus strand of NZ_JAFCTF010000010.1, from coordinate 65,188 downwards.
AGAAGAATCAGGCTGTGAAATTAATGAATTACAGCATCTATTCAGCTTTTATCCATCTGCCGGTGCCTGCTCAGAACTGTTCCATTTATACAGTGCACAAGTCAATCTTCCTCAACAAGGCGGTGTATTTGGGATGCCAGATGAAGGCGAAAATATTCAATTGCATCTGATTGACTACAGTGAAATTGCAAATCTACTCACCAATGGTCGATTAAGAAATGCACCGGTTATTATGGCATTGCAATGGTTGCAACAACATATTAAAGCTACAAGAAATGTCTAAGGAGTCAGACATGATTGTATCCAATTGCCATGAAACCCAGCAAGACTGGACCATTATTCAAATTTCAGATACACATTTGATGAATCAGGAAGATTTAGAATTTGTGCATATGAATCCTGAACATAGCTTTCATGCCGTAATGAAACAAATTCAGCAGCAATATCCAAATGCAGATGCCATTATTCATACTGGTGATTTAGCCCAAGTGCCAGTGAAAGAAACCTATACTCGTTATTTGGAATTTATGCAGAGTTTAGGGATCCCGTTTTATCAAATCCCCGGAAATCATGACAATATTGACCTGTTCCCTTTCTACCATAATCAAAATCAGGTTCATGTGATTCATTTTGGCAGGTGGAGCATCGTGTTATTAAATAGCGCTGTGCGTGACAAAACTGATGGCTGGATTGAGGAAGCGCAACTGCAACAACTCGATCAAATTTTATCTAAATTCCAACAGCAATTTGTGCTTGTGGCATGTCATCATCATCCTTTCGATATGAAATCAAAATGGATTGATCAACATAAATTGAAAAACACTGAAAATTTAACCGATATTTTAGCCAGACACAGTAATGTGAAAGCGGTCGTAAGTGGTCATGTTCATCAAGACTCCTTGAATGAATGGAAAAATATTCAGTTTTTTTCAACACCTTCAACCTGTGTCCAGTTCAGACCTTTAAGTGAGGATTTTGCTCTAGATGAGGAAGCACCGGGGTTTCGTGTATTACATTTGAAAGCAAATGGCGAGTTACAAACTGAGATTCATCGTACCGAAAAGTTGCAGCAAACAATTAATGTTGAAATTTCGGGTTATTAACTTTTCATTTTGCTTTTTTTCTATTATTTTATGGCTTCAAAAGAAAGCGTGATAGATGGAATCCAGACATCAAAGACTATCAAAAAGTATAAAAAGTCTATATGATGACGGCCCTCGAAGGAGAATCTCCTGAGGGTTGGATAAAAACACTTGCATATCACCATATTTTTTGCGTATAGATAGTACGTATATGATGAGGAATGCCCTAAATGGCGAATGACAACCAAAATCAAGTCTTGGACGAACAAACTGATGTTGTAGACGAAAAATCTACAAAACGTGTGCGAAAAACCAAGCCAAAAGCGTCAGAAAGTGGTTCTACTGCTAGCTTATTTGGTATTGCACCTTATCAGCCGAAAAAAAATGAAGAATACATGTCCGAAGGACAGCTTGAACATTTCCGCCAAATTCTTTTGGCATGGAAAGAAGAGCTGATGTCTGAAGTGGATCGTACTTTAAACACCATGCAGGATGAAAATACTGCATTGCCTGATGTAAATGACCGTGCGACACAAGAAGAAGAGTTTGCAATTGAACTCCGTACACGTGACCGTGAACGTAAATTAATTCGTAAAATTGAGCAATCAATTGAAGCGATTAAAAACGATGACTATGGTTTCTGTGAAACGTGTGGTATTGAAATTGGTCTGCGCCGTCTTGAAGCGCGTCCAACTGCAACCCTTTGTATTGACTGCAAAACTTTAGCAGAGATCAAAGAGAAGCAAAATAACGGTTAATTACAGTTTATGCTTAATAATCCTCCTCTAACTCCTCCTTTAATAAAGGAGGGGGATAACAGGATGGCTCTTGCGCAGCGGCGAAACGATGTTTCGCTGACTCGCTACTCAGGTCGGTTTGCGCCATCGCCAACCGGCCCTTTGCATTTTGGCTCACTCATCACCGCTGTGGCCAGTTATTGCGATGCACGTGCACATAAGGGTAAATGGCTGGTTCGGATTGAAGATACCGACATTCCGCGTATTTATCCCGGCAGTGAAACGCATATCCTGCGTTCACTTGAAGCCTTTCAATTTGAAGCTGATGCAGAAATCATTTTCCAAAAAGACCGCTTAGACATCTACGATGCTGTCATTGATCAATTGCATCAAAAGCATCTGGTTTATGCCTGTCAATGTACCCGCAAAATATTGGGTTCCAATCATATCTATGCCGGAACTTGCCGCGATTTAAAGCTGCCTTTTGAGCAGCAAGCCATTCGTGTCCAAGTATCCGATCAAGAAATTTGCTTCAGCGATCGTCTGCAAGGTACACACTGTTCCAATCTGCAATACGATCTAGGTGATTTCGTGCTCAAGCGCCGTGATGGCATTATGAACTATCAACTGGCTGTGGTGGTCGATGATTATCTGCAAGGCATAACCCATGTGGTTCGTGGTGCAGACCTACTGGATAACACTGAACGGCAAATATGGCTCGGTTCGATACTGGGCTATCCCAAACTTGAATATATACACCTGCCCTTGGCAATGAACGATCAGGGACAAAAGCTCTCTAAACAAAATATGGCGCAAGCGCTCGATCTCAACCGCGCACCTGAATTACTCCAACAAGCGATTCACGCCTTGCATCAAGCGGAAGTTGATTTAGACACCCCAGAACGTATGCTCAAGCAAGCTATCGCGCAGTGGGATATACAACAGATTCCACACACAATAGAACTGCAAGGCACTTATTTATAAAATCGAAAATGCGCTAAGCTAAAAGACAAAACTTAAAAAGAGTTCAGTCTATGTTTTTTATTTTTGGAATGGGTCCGAAGACCAAAGTCGTCGAGAAAAGTCAGTTCCTTTGTCCGGTATGCAGAACTAGAAGTGCATATGAGTTAAAACAACAGCGTAATTATTTTTCTTTATTTTTTATCCCACTGATTCCTCTTTCAAAAGCAAAAGCAGAATTTGTGAAATGTCTGCATTGTGGCACTGAAATGCCAAGCACAGTGTTAAACCATGCTCAGCAGGATTGAGAGTCAGAATTAAAGCTAGAAGCTTGACTCTTCTTTACTTGGGTTGGCTTTTTGGGTGGTGGCATCAATTTTCAGCACTAAGCTGATCATCACGGCACACATAATTAACGATGAACCGCCATAACTGATAAACGGCAGGGTCAAACCTTTGGTTGGCAGCATCCCCATATTCATCCCTGCATTCACCAAAATTTGCAGCAGGAAAATAATGCTGATGCCATAGGCCAAATAGCCTGCGCGTAAATATTGATGCTGCAAAGCACGATGACCAATTTTGATACAACATAACAGCATCACGAAGGACAAGATCAATACGGTGCTGATCCCAAGGAAGCCAAACTCTTCACCTAAAATCGCCAACATAAAGTCGGTATGCGCTTCAGGAAGATAAGACATTTTCTGGATACTGTGTCCTAGACCCACCCCGGCCCATTCACCCCGACCAAAGGCCATCAGTGCATTGGAAAGCTGATAACCTGTACCTAAGGGGTCAGCCCAAGGATCGGTAAAAGACAAAGCCCGTTGTAAGCGGTAGGGCTCAAAGATAATCGCAGCTCCTAAACCCAGGATAATTGCCAGCATGAAACCAATGAACTGAATCGGTGGGGCTCCTGCTAAAAAGAACACCCCCAAAATCATCAAGACAATCACTGCTGTTGCCCCCAAGTCCGGTTCAGCCAGGATTAGACCGACGGTAATTACCATGACTCCACCTAAGCGGAACAGGCCGGAAAGGTTGTTTCGAACCTCTTGTGCCCTGCGTACCACATAATCAGCGGTAAAAATGGCCATCATGACTTTAGCGACTTCGGAGGCCTGCAAAGTAAAACCAGCAATACGAATCCATCGGGTTGAACCATTGACCTCGGTGCCGACCACTAAAACCACAGCGAGCAACAGAATGGTCATGATCCACAAGGGAAAGGTATTATTGAACCAGATATTGAGCGAGACTTTATAAGTCAGAAATGCTGCAATGCCTGCCACTAAAATTGAAATTCCGTGTCGAATCACAAAGTGAAACGGATTTTCATGTAAACGGTCGGCATAGGGCATCGATGCCGATGCCACCATGATTGAGCCGATACAAAGTAAAGCAAGCACACAAAAAATCAGCACATTACGTGGCGTAACTTCAGCGGGGATTTTTGCTCCCCACTCATTATAGACCTGATTAATTTTACTTATGGTCGTCTGAGCTAACCCAGCCATACAACTTTCCTTATCATTCTTCTAAGCAAGTGTGTTCACACATTCAACAAACTGGTGTCCACGTTCACTATAACCTTTAAACATATCAAAACTTGCACATGCAGGTGACAATAGCACCACATCATTGGCTTGTGTATGTTGTTGACATAATTCCACGGCTTCTTTTAAAGATTCGGCGTGAAGCAATAGCGTTGTCCCTGCAATCGCTTTTTCAATCACTGAACGGTCTTCACCAATCAATACCGCGACTTTTGCATATTTGCTTAAGGCATCACGTAAGGCAGTAAAATCCTGTCCTTTACCCTGACCACCTAAAATAATCGCCAATTTGCCCTGTTGCGGCTCAATAGCAGCACCCAAACCATCAATTGCAGCTAATGTTGCGCCAATATTGGTGCCTTTGGAGTCATTGTAATAACGCACTCCATTCACTTCTTTGACAAATTCACAGCGGTGCTCCAAGCCTTTAAAGGTTTTTAAAGTTTCAAGCATCGACTCAAGTGGCAAACCCATCGCCTCGCCCAACGCCAAGCATGCCAGAGCATTGGCTACATTGTGGGTGCCCTGAATGTACATGTCGGAACTTTTCAGTAAACGCTCGCGACCACGTGCTAACCAGATTGTGCCGTCATCTTCTTTTAAGATGCCATATTGCTTCATATCCGGGGCATTTAAACCAAAACTTTGTATCGGTGTAGCATCTGGAACCAAGGGACGCGTCAGTGAGTCATCACGGTTATAGACGACTTTCTTCACCCCTTGAAAGATGCGATGTTTTGCGGTGTGATAGCCCATCATGTCACCATGACGGTCTAAGTGGTCTTCACTCAAATTAAGGACGACTGCGACTTCTGCGGCCAAATTAGATGTGGTTTCCAACTGGAAGCTTGAAAGTTCCAAGATATACAGTTCAGGATCATCTTTGGTTAAATCCAGTGCAGGACGACCGAGGTTGCCACCGACTGCCACCTTAATTCCGGCATCTTTCGCCATTAAGCCAATCAGTGTGGTGACAGTACTTTTTGCGTTTGAACCGGTGATCGCCATAATTGGCTTATCTGTGGCACGGCGTAAAATCTGGATTTCGCTCACCACAGGAATGCCCTTGGTAACCGCTGCCTGAATTTCAGGAGTTTTTGGATCAAGCCCGGGACTAATTACGATTTCTTCGGCCTGTAATAACAGCTCTTGATCGAGCTGACCAAAACTGGTTTGAACTTCGTCTGGAATTTGATCGTGTCCCGGAGGCGTCTTTCGAGAATCTGTTACTGCAACGCGGTAGCCATTTTCATGTAAGAAATTTACTGCTGCAACACCTGAAATTCCGAGCCCTGCAACGACTTTTAATCCACCACGTTGAATTAACATTTTTACCCCATATCTTGGTATGTTTTAAAACTGACAAAATGTTAGCACTTTGCTCTTTTGAATGCTTTTTCTGTTTTGACTTTATGCCGCCTTTTTTGTGTCCGCGCGTAAAAAAACCGTCATAAAAAAGACGGTTTTTTTAAATTGGACGAAAACTCGGAATTTATTTCCATTTTACCGCTTGGACTTCTGGTTTAGTCTTAACGGTGTCCTCAGTGGCAGAACAACCACAACTGCCGCCACAGCCCATAACCATGACAGGTTTAAACCATTTGGCCAGTGTTGACCACCCTTGCTTATCACAAAAACTGGACAACTGCATAAAGACTGAGTTTGCCGTCTGAGGAAACACTTTCTTGAAGACCACAACCGCACTCCAAATCACCAATGCCGCAACAATTACAACTTCAATCATCTCAATCTCCCATGCAGATTATTTTGAGTCACATGAACCCAGTCCAGTTAACCCAAATAGTACGATGCAATTTGATAGGTCAGGAACGACATCAAATAAGCCAAACCAAATAAATAAGCCGTCATAAAGCTCACAGTTTTCCATGAACCGGTTTCACGTTTTACCGTTGCCAAGGTTGCCAGACAATGAGGCGCGTAAATAAACCAGACCAAAAGGGATAAACCGGTCGCGAGTGACCAGCCAAGACGACCATCACTGCTAATAATAGATGCCAAACCTTGCGATATTGCATCATCATCGGTTGCAGACAAGGCATAAACCGTACCTAGTGCAGCTACTACAACTTCACGTGCCGCCATGGCAGGAATCAAGGCAATACAGATCTGCCAGTTAAAGCCCAGCGGAGCAAAAATCGGTTGCATCACATGACCGAGCATACCCGCGAGGGAATAATCAATTGCAGGTAAAGTCGCGCCTTCTGGGGGCTGCGGAAAGGTACACAAGAACCAAAGCAAGATCGAAAGTGCGAAGATGATGCCACCAACACGTTTCAAGAAGATTTTGGCCCGGTCCAGCAAACCAATCCAAATACTTTTAACGTCAGGAAAACGGTAGCTCGGCAATTCCATCAGCAACATATGTTGTGATTTATCTTTTTGAAAGAATTTCAGGATGAAAGATACAATCAGTGCGCTGACAATCCCGGCCATATATAAAGCAAACAGCACCAGACCTTGCAGGTTTAAAACGCCCCAAACCATATATTCCGGAATAAAGGCGGCAATAAGTAACGCATATACCGGTAGACGGGCTGAACAGGTCATCAGCGGTGCAACAAAAATCGTGGTTAAACGATCTCGTGGGTCGCTAATACTGCGGGTTGCCATAATCCCGGGTACCGCACAGGCAAAACTGGAAAGCAACGGAATAAAGGCACGACCTGAAAGACCGGCTTTAAACATCAGTTTATCTAGCAAAAACGCAGCGCGTGGTAAATAACCTGATTCTTCTAACACCAAAATAAAGAAGAACAGAATCAAAATTTGTGGCAAGAACACCACCACACCACCTGCCCCTGCAATCACACCATCAACCACCAAGCTATTCAGGAGTGGATGCGAAATATGCTGTCCAACAAATTCACCGAGCCAGCCAAAAAACGTTTCAATTCCGTCCATAAACGGTGCAGCCCAAGCAAATACTGCCTGGAAAACCACAAACATCATTAGTGCGAGGCTAACTAGGCCTAAAACAGGATGTAAAAATATTTTATCGAGGAAGTCAGAGCGTTTATCTTCCTGATCGACTGAATGCACCACATCATGCAAAATCGTGCTGATTTTCTGATGATTGTCGCCAGTTAAGCCACTGAGTTCGGTATGTGGGATCGAATATTTACCTTGATCGAGCGCATTCATCAGGTTTTCAATGCCTGAATTACGCACCGCAACGGTTTCCACCACCGGAATACCTAAACGTTCTGCCAATTTTTGTGTATTGATTTGCATGCCACGGCGACGTGCTTCATCCATCATGTTCAGTACAAGCAGAATCGGACGACCCAACGCGATCATTTCCAAAACCAAACCTAAATGCAGTTTCAGATTGGTGGCATCAACCACACACAAGAACGCATCTTGCTGCCCTTCTTCAGCAATTTTGCCTTGCACCACGTCGCGGGTAATCGCTTCATCCGGACTGGTCGCATCCAAGCTATAAGTTCCAGGTAAATCCAGAACACGAACCGGTTTACTCGACGGCAATGTGAACTGCCCGACCTTACGCTCAACTGTGACACCGGCATAGTTGGCGACTTTCTGACGTGTACCGGTCAGATGGTTAAATAATGATGTTTTACCGCAGTTTGGGTTACCTACCAGGGCAATACGCAGCGCATCACTCATGCAGGTGCTCCCTCAAGATTAATTTCAATTTTTTCAGCTTCAACTTTACGCAGTGCGAATCGGGTAAATCCAACTTGAATCAAAATCGGGTCTCCACCAAAAATACCTTTGGTAATGACCTGTACTTTTGTGCCGGGAACAAAACCTAGAGTCTCTAAACGGCTTGCGACCAAATCGTTTTGAGCAAGATTGCCATCTAAAGTTCTGTTGACTTTGCTGATGATGGCTGTTTGTTTCACTTTTAAATCAGATAAACGCACCGCATCTAATCCTAAAATATTTTCGACAGTATACAAACAAATGAGAATAATTACCAAGTAAGGTTTGATTCCAATTCTCATCTGCTCTCTCACATCGACATTCGCCAGGAATTGTTCTAAATTGATCCGAGCCAAGAAAAACTTGGATTTTTCATTCAATGTAGAACTGACATGCTTAATAAAAAACCTCGTATTCCCGCTCCTGTGAGCATTCCTGAACATTTAAGTTTTTTACAGGGTTTCCGAGATTATTTAATTGCACAAACCGTAAGTCCGCATACACGTAATGCCTATCTGTCTGATTTGGTTCAATGTAGTGAATGCAATTCCAAGTCCATGCCGGATTGGTCCAGCGACGATGTGGCCGATGTTCTGCTCGCATTAACCAAACAAGGTAAAAGCCCACGCTCGATTGCCCGCTCGCTTTCTGCACTGCGCTCTTTTTATAAATTTTTACGTGAACAAAAACTTCGCTCCGACAATCCTGTGGCGACCCATAAAACGCCTAAAATTGGGCGTTCACTCCCCAAAGATATTTCTGAACAAGAAGTTGAAGCCTTAATTCATGCACCCAATATTGAAACCGCTTTGGGTTTACGTGACCGTGCCATGCTTGAAGTGCTTTATGCTTGTGGATTACGGGTAACTGAATTACTTAATTTGCGCCTTGAACTGATTAATTTAAAACAGGGCTATTTACGTATTGTCGGCAAAGGCAATAAAGAACGCTTGGTGCCTTTAGGACAAGTGGCCTGTGAATGGATCGAAAAATATCTCAATCAAGCACGTCCCAGTTTATACAAATCTGCCACTGACTATGTGTTTTTAACCCAGCACGGCGGCATTATGAGCCGGCAAAATTTTTGGTATGCGATCAAACGCTATGCGCTACAAGCAGGCGTACAAGCCGAACTTTCTCCGCATACTTTACGGCATGCCTTTGCCACCCATTTACTCAATCATGGCGCAGACTTACGTGTCGTTCAGATGTTACTGGGTCATAGTGATTTATCCACCACCCAAATTTATACCCATGTTGCCCAAGTTAGAATGCAACAACTCCATGCTACCCATCACCCGCGTGCTTAGCCTGATCTTCATTCATCATCTAAGACCAAGAAGTGTTAACGAGCGTGGCTTTTTTTTTGTTATGCTAAGCCACCAATTTTTATCTATAGCTAAAAGAAAGGGTTATTTATGTCATTTACCCGCTCAAAATTTTTTATTGCATCCACCTTGGCAAGCAGCCTGATAATCACTGCTTGTTCCAACTCAAATAACGATGAAAAAAAGCAAGGCACGTTAACTGCTAGTGCACCCGCAACCGGACAGGCATCGAATATTTCCGAGCGCAATGCACAGCAGCGTTTGATTAACACCCTGCAACAGCACTTCAAAAAAGCCAATATCAACGCCAAAGTTCTCGATATTAAAGCCACTGAAGTACCGAATCTGTATTGGGTCAACCTTGAAGGCATGTCGTCTGTTTATGCAACCGCAGATGGTAAATACATTATTCAGGGCGACGTGCTTCGTTTAGGCGACAGTAAAATTCACAATGTCAGTGAAAACCTGCAATCCGCAGCCAACAAAAAGCTTCTGGCTGGCTTAAAAACTGAAGATCTTCTAGTTTATAAGGCGCAAGGCAAAACCAAACATATTGTGTATGTGTTTACCGATGCCAGCTGCCCGTATTGCCATAAACTACATGAACACATGAGCGAAATTAATGCCAAAGGCATTGAAGTGCGTTATATCGCATGGCCACGTGGCGAACAGTTTATGCCAGCCATGGAAAGCGTCTGGTGTAGTGAAGATCGTCAGGCTGCTTTCGATCAAGCCATTGCCGGTGCACCTCTTGCGCCAGCGACCTGTAAAAATCCTGTGAGAGATCAATACCAACTGGGTCTAAATATGGGCGTAAATGGTACGCCGGCAATTTACAATGAAGATGGAGTTTATTTAGGCGGATATCTTTCTCCTAGCGAATTGGTAGAACGTTTAAATAACTAATTTTTATTCGTTAAATTACTGTTTTTTATAGTTGAAGATAAAATTACTTCTTTCCTAGAGTCTCATGCTTTTTTTAGCTATGATCTAGGTTCGCTTAAAATTGATTAGATATTGGAGTGTGACGTGAAACCAGTTCGTCTGGCAATCCTCGGTCTTGGTACTGTAGGTGGTGGTGCCCTTAAACTTTTAAAAGAAAACGCTGCTGAGATTAGACGTCGCACCGGTCGAGAAATTGAAATTACCCATGTCGGTACACGTCGTCCGCGTCCTGATTTGGATCTTCCAGAATCTGTAAAACACAGTGCTGATCTGCTCGATATCGTTCGTCAGCCTGATGTCGATGTGGTGGTTGAAGTCATGGGCGGTATCCACCCTGCCTATGAAGTCATTATGGAAGCCATGAAACATGGCAAGCATATTGTGACTGCCAACAAAGCCTTATTGGCTGAACATGGCAATGAGTTATTTAAAGCGGCCGAAGACAATGCCGTGCAGATTGCCTATGAAGCAGCAGTTGCCGGCGGCATTCCAATTATCAAAGTGATTCGTGAAGGCTTGGCTGCCAATAAAATTGACTGGTTGGCAGGTATTATTAATGGCACAGGCAACTTCATTTTAAGTGAAATGCGTGAAAAAGGTCGTGCTTTTGAAGATGTGCTGACAGAAGCGCAAGAACTGGGTTATGCCGAAGCAGATCCTACCTTTGACGTAGAAGGGATTGATGCTGCACATAAACTGACGATTCTTGCTTCATGTGCATTTGGTATTCCGTTACAGTTTGATAAAGTGTTTACTGAAGGGATTGGCAAAGTCACTGCACAAGATGTGAAATATGCCGAAGACTTGGGTTTCCGCATCAAACACTTGGGTATTGCACGCCGTACCGATGCCGGAATTGAATTACGTGTGCATCCGACTTTAATTCCAGATGACCAGCTGATTGCCAATGTCAACGGTGTGAAAAATGCGGTCTTGGTACAGGCCAATGCTGTCGGCCCAACACTGTATTATGGTGCTGGCGCAGGTGCAGGTCCAACAGCTTCTGCTGTGGTGGCAGATGTAGTCGATATTGTCCGTGATATCATTTATACCGAAGATGGTGCCGGAACCATTCCGCAATTGGCCTTTGAAGCTTTAACGGATTTACCAATTTTAACGCGTGAACAAATGACCACGGGTTACTACATTCGTATTAATGCCGAAGATCAAATGGGCGTACTTGCCGATGTGACGACTATTTTAAGTCGTGCCGGAATCAGTATTGATGCCATCATGCAACAACCGCGCTTAAAAGACCTGATTCCGATCGTGATTTTAACCGATCCTATCGTTGAATCAAAAATGGATGAAGCGCTGCAACGAATTCAAGCATTGCCTTTCATTCATGGCGAAATTGTACGAATTCGTTTAGAATCGCTTGATAATTAATCGGGTTGAGGGGAGTATTATCCCTTGCCAAGCTCTACACACAATTGGAACATCATCATGTCGAATGCCAATCGTTATACTGGTTTAGTTGACCGTTATCGCGACCGTTTACCAGTATCTGCAACCACTCGTGCAATTTCTTTAGGTGAAGGTAATACACCACTGATTAAGCTTGAGAATATTCCACGCATTATTGGTAAAGACGTTGAAATCTATGTGAAGTACGAAGGCTTAAACCCGACTGGTTCATTTAAAGACCGTGGTATGACCATGGCAGTGACCAAAGCGGTTGAAGAAGGCTCTAAAGCCATTATTTGTGCCTCTACCGGCAACACCTCAGCTGCCGCTGCCGCTTATGCTGCACGCGCAGGCATCAAAGCATTCGTTTTAATCCCGGAAGGCAAAATTGCCATGGGTAAAATGGCACAGGCAATGATGTACGGTGCAATCACCATGCAAATTCGCGGAAACTTCGATGACGGCATGCGTCTGGTTAAAGAAGTAGCTGATCAAGCCCCAGTTACTATTGTTAACTCAATCAACCCTTACCGTTTGCAAGGTCAAAAAACCATTGCTTACGAGATCGTTGAAGCTTTAGGTCGTGCACCTGATTACCACTGCTTGCCAGTAGGTAACGCGGGTAACATCACTGCACACTGGATGGGTTATACCGAAGCGGTCGCTAACCAGCCTGCCGATCAATTTGAGCAAGTCATTTACGACGCTGAAACAGATGCTTTCACTGGTCCTAAACCTGCTGGTCTTCCAATCATGGCGGGTTATCAAGCGGCTGGCGCCGCACCGTTCTTGCGTGGCGGTCCTGTGGTTAGTCCTGAAACTGTAGCAACAGCGATTCGTATTGGTAACCCACAAAGCTGGAATCATGCTAAAGCAGTGGTACGTGATTCAAATGGCTGGTTTGATGAACTGACTGATACCGAGATTCTTGAAGCACAGCGTCTACTTTCAATGTACGAAGGCGTGTTCGTAGAACCTGCTTCTGCAGCATCTGTCGGTGGTGCCATCCGTGACATTAAAGCGGGTAAAATTAAAGAAGGTTCAGTGATTGTTTGTACAGTTACAGGTAATGGCTTAAAAGACCCGGATACTGCCATCAAACAATGTTCTGATGCTGTGATGTTATCTATTGATGCAACAATGAACGAAGTAAAAGATTCAATTCTTTCAAATATGTAATTCGTTCTTGTCATTAAAAAAGCCCTGCAAATGCAGGGCTTTTTTAATTGAAGATATTCAAAATAAAGTTTGAATATCTTTGACTTGTAAATTAAATACGTTTCGGAAGTTGACTGACCCAACTCATTAAGCGTGTCGCATCATTGGTTCGTGCAGCAGAAGTATCTGCACCTAAGAGTACCACCACCGCTGGACGATTGTTTAAGGTGGTATGCATGACTACACAACGTCCTGCTTCATTGATATAACCGGTTTTTGAAATATTGATATTCCAGCCCCCGTTACGTACCAAAGCATTGGTGTTGTTTGATTTCAACACTCGGTAACCCAAATTAAAGTCATAGCTTGGTGTGGTTGAGAATTGACGAATTAAACCGTATTGGGATGCTGTATTGACCAAAATCCCTAAATCACGCGCAGAAGCCACATTTCCTGGATGCAAACCGGTTGACTCTAAATAATGGGTTGAATTCATACCTAAGGCTTTGGCTTTTGCATTCATTGCAGAGATAAAGGCTGCGCGTCCACCTGGGAAAGTGCGTGCCAATGCAGAAGCTGCAGGATTCTCAGACTTCATCAACGCAAATAAAAGTGCTTCCGCACGATTCATACTATCGCCAGCGCGTAAAGTTGAACTTGAACTTTTACAGCCTGAACACGAAAAATCCGCTTGAGTTAAGGTAATTTTTTCCGACATATTTAAACGTGCATCGGCAATCACCACTGCAGTCATCAGCTTGGTAATCGATGCAATCGGAAAAGCAGTATTACTATTCTTACTATACAAAACCTCACCAGTCTGACCGTCCATGACTAAAGCAGCACGGGCATTAACTGAAGGTTGATTGCTATAACCTGAACTATCTAAAATTTGTACAGTTTTAGGCGCAGAATAACTTACTACACCATTAGAACTACGCACCGAAGTGGTAATTTTAGTTGAACCTTGTGGCGTTGGTTCCTCGCTCAATGCCGAACCATCGCCATTGAGTAATTGTTTGGCATCTTCAGAAGACCAATTTAAAGCAGCTTGACCTGTGCCTCCAGAAGCATTCATGACCAGTTCTGCAAAACTGGTTGAACTCATGCTAAGTAAGATAGAAATACCTAGCACATGCATTAAAGACTTGTTCGAATTTTTCACGATGGTTTACTCAACTCATGGAGGCAAGATACATTTGTGTATTACCTCAAATATGCCTTACATTTAGACACAAAGGTGAACATTTTTTTAGCTCACGACATTGTGTATAACATTTCACTTAAAGATTGATAATAGGATTGCTAATTTTGTCATTTCATTGCAAGCTTATTTTGCTTTATGTAACAAAAAACATGCTTTTTTTATATGAGGGGAGAAATAGGTGATCACAGTTTTAGTAGTAGATGATCATGAGTTAGTACGTACCGGGATTTGCCGAATGCTCGAAGACCATGCGGATGTGCAAGTGATTGGTCAGGCTGAATCTGGGGAAGAAGCGATTACCTTAGTCCGTCACCATCATCCGAATGTGGTTTTACTCGATGTCAATATGCCGGGCATTGGTGGGGTAGAAACGACTCGCCGTCTGTTGCAAACCGCACCTGAAACCAAAGTCGTTGCTGTTAGTGGTCTGGCTGAAGAACCTTATCCATCCTTGTTGCTCAAAGCAGGCGCGAAAGGTTATATCACCAAGGGCGCCCCTGTGACCGAAATGGTTCGTGCCATCAATAAAGTCATGCAAGGGGGTAAATATTTCAGTGCAGACATTGCCGAGCAACTGGCCAGTTCATATCTTTCAGATACCCAACAATCGCCATTTGATGCACTTTCTGAACGTGAAATGCAGGTCGCGATGATGGTGGTGAATTGTATTAGTGCGCAAGAAATTGCCGATAAACTTTTTGTCAGTGTAAAAACCGTGAATACCTATCGTTATCGTATCTTTGAAAAATTAAATTTAGATAGTGATGTGAAACTGACCCATTTAGCCATTCGTTATGGGCTGATTAAACCTTAATGCTTTTAATTTAGCTTCTAGAAGACATGCATGACGCAACACACCCCAAATTTTGAGTTTAATCAGTATCATTTAGGCATCTGGTATGGCGCTTACAGACTGATTATTGCGACTTGTCTTCTGCTCATTTTTTTACTCACATATCAACACTTAAATACAGAGTATCGCTATCCACAGCTCTATCTTTACGTGCTCATTTGCTTTGTAGCGATAGGCTGCATGCAACTGCTGAGTCTTAAGAAAATACGGACCAATATTCCCCAACAACTCACGCTGTTATTTGCTGTTGATGTGATTGCTTTGAGCTTGCTCACTTTAGCGCTGGATGGTCCGAATCTACATTTAAGTCTGCTATTCGTGATTACTATCTTTGCCGCTTCTTTATTATTAGATGCAAAAAAAGCCTTAATCACGACTCTTATTGCTGTCATTAGCGTTATTTATCAAACTTTTTTAGGCAGTATTTTTGATTTTTCTTCCTTAAATAATATTGGTAATAGCGCCTTATTGGCCTTTCTGTTTTTTGTGGTCTATGGCAGTGCTCAAATTGCTGTACGGCGTTTCCAATTACTGGAAAATTTAAATTTTTCTCAATCTTTGGAACTGAACCGGCTGCAAAATCTTAACCGTTATATTCTGGAACAGATTGAACTCGGTTATCTGGTTCTGGATGAAAACTGCCATATCGTGCTGAGTAATCCTGCGGCTTGTCTGATTTTGGGTATTCCCCCACTCTATGCCTATGACAAATATCCTTTATACAAAATACAACCTGATTTATTTGAATTAATTAAATTTGACCAGCTTCAAGATGGTGAAAGATTTCAATTCGAGTCACAGCTGAGCCGTTATCATATGCATATTGAAGTGCAGAAATTAATGGTTCCCCATCAGACCCTTACCCTATTGGTACTGCAAGATGCCGGTAAAATTAATCAAAGGGTACAACAATTAAAACTGGCAGCTTTAGGACAATTGTCTGCCAGTATTGCCCATGAAATTCGCAACCCTTTAGCTGCTATTGTTCAAGCCAACGAACTGTTGCTAGATAGTGATCCAAACCAACAAAATCTATTAAGTCAGATGATTGCAAAACAAGCACAGCGCATTGACCGTATTGTGCAAGACACCTTGAATATGGTGCGAAATAGAGAAACGCATCCTGTACAGATTCAACTGAATCAATTTATTCCACAAATGATCCAGGAAGATTTATCTGATATCATCAACCAGATTCGATACACCATACAAAATAAAATTTCGATTAATTTTGATGAAGCACAATTTCGCCAAGTTCTGATTAACCTGATACGTAATGCAATTCGGCACAATTCACCTGAGCATTCACATATTGAATTAAACATTTACTCACATGGATCCAATGTCCGAATTGAAGTCCGAGATTTTGGCTCAGGTGTGGCACCCAAAGATTTGACCTACCTATTTCAACCTTTTTTTAGTACCGAAATCACGGGAACTGGTTTAGGATTGTACTTATCACATAGTTTTTGTGAGGCGAATCAAGCAAAACTGGACTATGTAGAACAAAAACAAGGGGCATGCTTTCGAATAGAATGCCTAGATGTTGCTTTAAATTAATAGCGTTGGGGTGTAATTGTGGAACGACAACCACTTGTTTTATTGGTAGATGATGAGGAAGATTTGTGTACATTAATGCAAATGTCTTTGTCACGCATGGGGATTAAAACTCATATCGCACATCGTCTTGAACAGGCAAAAAAATGCTTATCTGAAAATAGTTATGATGCTTGTTTAACGGATTTAAATTTACCGGATGGCAATGGACTCCAATTGGTAGAATGGATTAGCCAGCATCTTCCAGCACTTCCTGTAGCTGTTCTCACTGCCTATGGCAATATGGAAATTGCAATTGCTGCATTAAAAGCCGGCGCTTTTGATTTTGTCAGCAAACCGATTAATCAGAAACACCTGGAACAACTCTTACAAAAAGCTTTGAACAAACCGGTCGAAAATTTTCAAAGTAAAGAAGATACGCTGGAACAAAAATTATTAATTGGCCAATCCCTGCCGATTCAGCAATTACGCATTACCTTAAATAAAATTGCACGTTCTCAAGCGCCTGTATTTATTACCGGTGAATCTGGAACTGGAAAAGAAGTTATTGCCAATCTGGTGCATCGACTTAGTAATCGCAATGAAGGCCCTTTTATTGCGATTAACTGTGGCGCTATTCCAACTGAACTGATGGAAAGTGAACTGTTTGGGCATAAAAAAGGCAGCTTTACAGGTGCAACTCAAGACAAACAAGGCCTAATTCAATCTGCACACGGTGGCAGTCTGTTTTTAGATGAAATTGCTGAATTGCCTTTAACCATGCAGGTCAAACTACTGCGTGCGGTACAGGAAAAACGGATTCGTCCCGTCGGTTCAGATGCTGAAATTGATGTGGATTTTCGTGTGATTAGTGCCAGCCATCAGGACTTGGAAGCATTGGTGCAACAAGGCAGATTTCGACAAGATTTATTCTTCCGTATTCATGTGATGGATCTGGTGCTTCCGCCACTGCGTGAACGGGGTGATGATATTATTTTATTGGCGCATCATTTTATTCAAAAAATTAGCCAAGAATGGGGTATTGCTCCAAAACAACTGACTGAACGCGCGAAAAACTTTTTGCTAAGCCAGTATTATCCGGGCAATGTCCGTGAGCTGCGTAATATTATGGAACGCGCCATCACACTAAGTGATGAGGATAAAATTGACTTGCAGCACTTACAAAGTGCCCCGTTGCGTTATCCAGCTGTTGCTCCCTTAGACAGTCAGGAAGAATCTAGCCCTGCTTTTCGTAGTGAGATTTTAGTCTCTGCCAAAAAGCTACCCGATGAAGGTTTAGAGCTTTATCTGGAAAATATTGAAAAAGATATTTTACTCAATGCGCTAAACCTAACCCATTGGAACAGAACGCTGGCAGCCAAAAAACTGGGCATGTCTTTTCGCTCTTTACGTTACCGTTTAAAGAAATTTGGTTTAGATACAGACGATGAATAAATCCTTATTTACGGTTTAGAATGATTTCTGCAACATGTTCAAGATAGTTTTCTTCTTTCATCTCATGTTGCAGCAGGTATTGTTGATTCGGCTGAATCCCGACGCCTTCAATCATCTGTCCTTTCGGGGTGTAATAATGCGATACCGTCATCTGTAAAGCGGCACCGTTGGAAAGCGGAAAAAGTTTTTGTACCACACCTTTTCCATAGCTCTTCTCACCGACGACCCAAGCACGGCCATGGTCTTTCATTGCCGCAGTAAAGACTTCAGCGGCTGAGGCAGAACGGTTATTGATTAAAATGCCCAGCTTTAAATTTTGAAATTCAAAACTCGGTAAGGCCTGAAACTGTTGATCACCTTCAGAACGGCTTTTGGTAGAAACAATCACCCCTTGATTCAAAAATAAGTCAGCAGATTCAACCGCAGCAGACAATAATCCGCCCGGATTATTTCTTAAATCAAGCAACACCGCTTTAAGACGCGAGGAAGAGTGCTCTTCAATTAAGCGTTTAATTTCATTGGCAGTATCTTGTTGAAAAACTTTGACTTTGATCACTAAGACCTGATTATGCAAAATGTTGGCTTGGATATCGGTTTCTATTTTCTTACTACGCACCAAACTCATTGGAGCGCTATTCGGTGCCAGTTGCAAAGTTAAGGTCGAACCAATCGAACCATTGAGCAGGTTATTGACCTGATCATGATTGAGTTTTTTGAGTTCTTGATCATCAATCTTAAATACCGTTACGCCATTGCGTAAACCTTGCTTGGTAGAATCGGCATTTTCCTTTAAACCCTGAATGACCCATTGATGTAACTGCTGATCATAAATCAGTTCAAAATCGACAGAGGCAATATCGCCTTCGGTATATTGTAAGAGTTGCTTATAATCTTCAGGACTTAAGTAGCGGGAATAACGGTCCAGGCCACTGACCAAGCCTTTAATCGCTTGCTGAAATAATGCATCATCATTTTTGGCATCAACATAATTTTCTTTGACAATGCTATAGATCTGAACAAATTGCTGAATCGATTCCACCGGAATTTCAGCATAATTTTGTTCGACTTCATCATCAAAATCTAAAACAGGCTGATCTTTCACAGCAGCAAGTGCAGAATGGCTCACACAGATGAATAATGTTGTTAAAGCGACAACCATCTTGCAGCGTTGTAAAGCCATCCTTTCACCTGTTTATCGGGTTAATTTTATGATTTTAAAGTAATCAAATTACGACCTTTCATTTCTTCAGGTACAGGAATTTGCATGAGGCTCAACAATGTCGGCGCAACATCTGCCAGCACACCGCCTTCAGCAATGGTCGCTGAAGTTGGTCCCACATAAATGAAGGGAACCAGTTCTGTCGTATGTTGAGTATGTACCTGACCACTTTTGTAGTCCTGCATTTGCTCGACATTACCATGGTCAGCAGTAATCAGCATATGGCCTTTTTGTGCCATCACTGCTTCATATACACGACCTAAACAGGTATCGACTGCTTCAACGGCTTTCACTGCAGCATCAAATACACCAGTATGGCCCACCATATCTCCATTGGCAAAGTTCACCACCAACAAGTCATATTCACCCGAGTTAATCGCAGCCACCAATTCGTCCGTGACTTCATAAGCACTCATTTCAGGCTTAAGATCATAAGTCGCCACATTTGGCGATGGAATCAGGATACGTTTTTCACCCGGATATTCATCTTCACGGCCCCCACTGAAGAAGAAAGTCACGTGCGCATATTTTTCTGTTTCAGCAATACGCAGTTGGGTTTTACCCAAATTCGACAAGTATTCGCCAATCGAGTTTTTCAACGCTTCCGGCATATAGGCCACAGGTGCATCAATGGTCGCTTGATAACGGGTGAGCATCACAAATTTAGACAGGTTTGGAACCACTTTACGTTCGAAACCAGCAAATTCTTTTTCGACAAATGCTTTGGTAATTTCACGCGCACGATCGGCACGGAAATTCATAAATACAACGCTGTCGCCATCCTGGATTTTAGCCAGCTCGCCAATACGCGTAGCTTTCACAAATTCATCCGACTCATTTGCCGCATAAGCCTGTTCCAGACCTTCAACTGCTGTTGCTACGGTACGTGCGGCCTCCCCTTCAGTCAATAGACGATACGCTTGTTCAACACGATCCCAACGATTGTCACGATCCATGGCAAAATAACGTCCAATCATGCTCGCAATACGACCTTGACCCGGATATTGTGCAAAGACTGCATCCAATTTTTCTAAAGACGGTTGCGCGCTTTTCGGTGGCGTATCACGACCATCCAGAAAGGCATGCAGATACACTTTCGCCCCACGTTTCAATGCCAATTCACACATGGCAACAATATGGTCTTCATGCGCATGCACGCCCCCTTGTGACAACAAGCCCAAGATATGTACTGCGCCATTTGAAGCTTTGGCTTTCTCTACCGCATCAATCAACACTTCATGCTCAAAAAAAGCACCAGTACGAATGTCCTTGGTAATGCGGGTGAAATCCTGATATAGCACACGACCTGCACCCAGGTTCATGTGACCCACTTCAGAGTTGCCCATTTGACCATCAGGCAGACCGACATCTTCGCCCGAACCTGAAATCAAACCATGTGGATGCTTTTGTTGCATAGCAGTTAAATTAGGTCGTTTTGCTGCCAGAAAAGCATTGTCTTCGACCGCTTCGCGATGACCCACACCATCCATAATTACCAATACGTGAGGGATTTTGCCAGCAGTTGCATCCGTCATAATGAACACTCTTTTGTTTACAATTTCATCAGTATATCTTACCGAATTTTCGGTTAAGACTCTATGTGCAGATCATGACCAAGGCTGATCATGCACATTGTTTTTATTACTCTCTATTCAACAGCTAACGTGCACGGCGCAGTAAATAACCGCCCACCAGCATCATCAGCACAATCGGTACAAATACGAACCAGGCCGGTGAAGGTGAATACACCAAACTTGCATAGCCCAAGAAGTCTTGCAGATAGAAGAATCCTAAGCCAATAAATAAGGCGATGACCAAACGGAAACCCATCGACTGTTGACGTAAAGGACCAAAAATAAAGGAACATGCAATCAGTACCAAGGCAATTAAAGCAAATGGCGAACCGACTTTTTGCCAAAATGCCAGCTTATAGGTTTTCGGCACTTGGCTGTATTCATGCATATAGCTCATAAAACTTATTAATTGGCTTGGTGATAAATCTTCAGGGTCAATGGTGACCATATGCACATATTTTGGCTGTAGGGCTAAAGCCAAGGGAAGCTGGTCGGTTTTGACCAAGGTTGAATTACCTTGCGGCAAAATATCCATTTGTGAAGCAGTCTTTAGATTCCAGGCACCATCTTTAACGAATTGACCTTGTTCGGCATTTAAAACCCCTTTCAGATGATAACTGTCATCAAAGTCTACCACTTGAACATGTTTCAATTGCCCTTGCGCATTGGCATAATCAATATAAATAAAACGCTGACCTTCACGGGTCCAGTAACCGCTGACTTCACCCAGCGAACTTACACTACGGTGATCTTTCACGCTTTTGGCTTGCTCATTGGTATAAGGAATCACCCACTCACTCAGTACAAAGGATAAAATCACCAGAATCAGAGCCGAACGAATCACCCAGCCAACAATACGCCATAGGCTCACCCCCACCGAACGCATTACCACCAGTTCACTATTAGACGCTAAAGTCCCTAAACCGAGTACAGCACCAATTAAGGCAGAAATAGGTAAAATTTCATATAGATAGCGGGGTGCGCTCCATAATACATAGAGGAATGCTTGCCAGGCACCATAGTTTTCGTTCAGTGAACCCAATTCACCCAAATAGGTAAACAGCACCTGTAAAACAGAGAGCACTGCTGTTGCCCCCAGCATGGCCAATGCCGTGGTTTTGGTCACATGTTTGGCAATTATTCGACGTGCTAACATTTTTAAGACCTCGCCTGCTGAATTCGTTTCTTGATTTTAGGGGCGAGTTTTTGTTTTCGGGAGAATAATGCTCCCGCAATGCAATACACAACCAATACCAAAGGATATGCCCAAATTCCTAATTCATCTTTACTGACCCGTGTTTTCACTGCCATCAGTGCCACAATCAAACTGGCGAAAATCAGCAAAGCGGGAAATAGTTTTAAATAACGTCCTTGACGAGGACTCACTTCTGAAAGTGCAATCGCCAGAATTAAAGCCGCAACCACTGAAAATGGCACGAAAATCCGCCAGCCCAACTCACTCGCCACGACAGGATCAGTACGGTTGTTCCAGAGCTTGCCAATCGGCAATGCTTCAACTTCTGCGCTTTCAAATTTGGCTTCAGCATCACTTTCTAAACGTAAACGATAGGATTGAAACTCTGCTTGGGTATATTTTGGCTTTCCCGGAAAAATTTCGTAACGGCGGCCTTCAGATAAATCGACAATACTGGCCGTTTCATTGGCCACTTCTACACGAGTGGCTTCTTTTGCCAAAATCATCACATCCGGTTTACCCGGTTTTTGGGCACGTTGATAGAAAAACACATCTTTGAGATTACGACGGTCTTCTGACAAGTCTCCGGCATAAATGGTATAGGGACCGGAGGAAATAAATTCTTTGGGACGCACCAAATCGAAACCGGTTCTGACCGCCTGATTGGTGGTCAACTCTTCAAACTGACGCAACCCCCAAGGAGACATCCATACCATCAGAACAGTTTGAACAGCCAGAAAAACCACAGTAAGCGGGATCAGCAAGCGACCCAACTGATGACGACTGACGCCACTGCCGTTCATGACTGCCATTTCATGGTCGACATACAAACGGCCAAACACTAGCATCAAACCAATAAAAAAGCCCAGTGGAAGAATCAGGGTTAAAAATTCCGGTAGCCGATAACCAATAATACTAAACAAAATACTGACATCTAAACGACCTTGTGCCGCAACGCCAAAATACTTGATCAGTCGACCACCCATCATGATCAAGGTAAGCAAGGCAATCACAACCAAGGATGTAGACACCACTTGCTTGACCAGATAACGCCGAATAATCAAATTAATTCTTCCAAAAAAGAGGCTAATAAAAACTAGCGCTAGTTTACCCGAATGTTGAAAATATAAAACCTATACTGTTGTTGCGCATTGAAACTCTATTCATAGAAATGTTTCAATGGTTTAATGATTTGCAAACTTTCAAAGGCATGAATACAGAACATGAAACTGACAATTAATACGTCATTCCAAGAGAATGCATCTAGCCCATATTTGTTAATATTAGTCGATTCTGAACAGCTTCAAAAGGCAGCGACTGCTTATGAAATCAATGATTTAAATGCTTTAGTAGAGGCTGCACAATTTAAAGCCAGCTTGGCTGAATCTTTACCCCTGATTGGGAAAGTGGCGGCATGTACCAATAGTGCCCTGATTGGTATTGATAAGGCTGTTGAGATTCAGCCGGCTAAATTAGCAAAAATCGCACAAACTATTATCAAAGCGTCACAAAAAAAATTCAAACAGATCAGCATTGATATTTCTGCTTTAGCACCAGAACAGCATTATTTATTTGCTTTGGCTTTAACTCAAGCCAGCTATGCTTTCGATGAATATAAATCCAAAAAAAATGAATTCATCCTTGAAGATATTCATCTTATCGCAAACAACAGTAGTTTAAATGCACAACAACTCAGCCTGATTCATGCGGTGCAATCAGGTCAAAACCTGGCACGTGATTTAGGCAATCGTCCAGGTAATATCTGTTTCCCTGAATATCTGGCGGAACAGGCGCAAGCCTTGGCGGCAGAATATCCGGATCTATTAAAAGTAACCGTTCTTGATGAACAGCAAATGGCTGATCTCGGCATGGGCGCTTTCCTGGCAGTCAGCAAAGGATCAGATCGTCCGGGACGCATCATTACGATGGAATACCAGGCCAATACCGAACAAGCACCGATCGTGCTCGTGGGTAAAGGTGTAACTTTTGATACCGGCGGTATTTCACTCAAACCTGGTGCGGGTATGGATGAAATGAAATTTGACATGTGTGGTGCTGCTTCTGTTTTGGGTACCATGCGCGCGCTGTGTGAATCAAAACTGCCAATTCATGTAGTGGGTACAATTGCGGCTGCTGAAAACATGCCGTCGGGTCATGCGACACGTCCGGGTGACATCGTGACCACCATGAGCGGTCAAACAGTCGAAATTTTAAATACCGATGCGGAAGGCCGTTTGGTGTTATGCGATACGCTGACCTATATCAAACGTTTTAATCCTGCGCTGGTGATTGATATTGCAACCTTGACCGGTGCATGTGTAGTGGCTTTAGGTTCAGTGCTGACCGGTATGTTCACGCCGGATGATGAACTGGCGGCTGAAATTACCGCTGCAGGTCAAATGACTTTTGACCGTGTATGGCGCATGCCGGTGATTGAAGACTATCAGGAACAACTGGATTCTCCATTTGCCGACATTGCCAACATTGGTGGGCCTAAAGCCGGCTCTGTAACTGCCGCATGTTTCTTGCAACGCTTCACCCGCGAATATCGCTGGGCACATTTAGATATTGCCGGAACGGCATGGAACTCAGGTACAGCCAAAGGTGCAACTGGTCGCCCTGTTCCGCTTTTAGTTCAATTCTTGGCGAACCGTGCGCAGTCGAATGGCTAAAGTTAGCTTTTACTTATTTGAAAAAAGTCCCGAGCGGCAAGTGGAAAGCACTTGCCGTTTGTGCCGCAAGATTCTGAAGCAACCGGAACGTATCTGGTTGTATTGTGCAGATCCAGATTTACAACAGCAGCTCGATGAACGATTGTGGAGTTTTGATCCCAGCAGCTTTATTCCGCATGGGATTGATCAGGAACACGCTACTATTTGTATTTCATCTCGACTGCCGGAACAATCTGACTGGATTGTGTTTAATTTTAACAATCAAGCGCTTGAACAGATTGATAAATTTAGTCACATTATAGAAATCATAGAAAATAATGAATCGGCAAAACAACGGGGTCGTGAGAAATTTAAACAATATCGACGTTTAGGTATTGAACCGCGAACCTTCAAGCTTTAGCCGGTCAATTGAAATAAGGAGATACGGGGTGGCATTAAATGTCGGTCAAGATTTTAAACAGCGCTGGTTAGATGTGCCTGAAGCTGTTCGTCAGGCATTTATTGATGACCTACACCGTGTCTGCAATGTGCTGAAACCTGAAACCAATATCCAAAAGTGGTTAGAAAAGGATAAAGAAGCACAACAACACTCTTTTGAGAGAATTGAGCGTGCATATGTAGAACGTAAGGCACAACTGATTGAAGAAGCACGCATTCGCAAGCAGCTTGCGCTAGAAAAGTCTTTGGAAAATAAACGTGCTGAACAAGCTGCCTATGCTCACGCCTTGCAGCTAGATGAAGCTCGACAGTTTGCCGAACAAACCCAAACCTTAGCCTTTATTCGTCAAACTTTAGAGCATGAAACCCATGTTTATACAGCACGTTATCATAAAAATCCTGAAGGCTCAGCACTGAATTTTTCTAAAGGTATGCGGTCGATTCCTGACACTGCAATGCTATCCGAACTGGAAAGCGTGCGTTTACGTCTCGAATTAGAAGCTGAGACCCTGATTGAACAGGCGGTTACGGTATTTCGTGCCAAGTTACATCAAGCCAGCCAAGACGAAATTGACTATATTTTAAAGCGCTCCAATCTGTCAGATGAGCCTCCTAAATCCTGATTTCTAATCATAATTAATCCAGACTATTTTTCTACTGTCATATAAATGACATGTTTATGTCACAAAATAGTCATGTTTTTAAATAGATTTAAAAACATGACTATTTAAATGCTTAAACATCATCTTATTCAGGAAGAAAAATGGATATCTTGAACCAAATTTCCACTCAAATTGCTGCACTGGATTCGGGTGAAAAATGGAGTGTATCTGCTCAAGATTTATGGATAAGCCATGCCGACTTCCATTCAGTTTCGATTTATATTGCCCGTGAAGCGGAAAAAGGCCAATTTTCTGTTTCTATTCCTGCTGCATTAAGCTCTTCAGTAGGAAGTACTGCTGTCACGATTACCAAACACTGAAACAGACCCTTCAAAACAGTCCACTCCGGTGGGCTATTGTTATTTTAATACATACATTAAATTTTTTTATTCAATTTCAACAAGTTCAAATACGATCTATACGCTTAAAACCTAAAATAAATCTACAGCAAGCCCCAGCATATTGCCGGCGCCATAGCCGATCCCCAATAGCAGACTAATCCAGATCAATCCGCCTACTACGTTATAAAGCATAAAACTGAAAATATTCATGTGCCCCGCCCCTGCAGCAAAAGGTGCAAATGAACGGACAAACGGGACAAAACGTGCAACCAGAATGGTTTTTCCACCATGTTTGGTAAAATAATGATTGGTTTTGACAATATATTCAGGCTTCAAAAAGCGTGAATGTTCATGAAAAAATTTAAATCCTAAAACCTGACCGGTATAATAATTGACGGTATAACCCAATACCGAAGCACTAAAAAGCAATAATCCCATGTAGTTTAAATGGATCACACCTGTAGTTGAACATAGTGCGCCAATCGCAATCAGCAAACTGTCCCCAGGCAAAAAGAACATGAACACAGAACCGGTTTCTGCAAAAATAATCAGAAATAAAATGGCATAAATCCACAGACCATAATTGTCCAGCAATGTAGGCAACCATTGTTCAATATGCATTAAATACTCAAGCATTTTCACAAATCCACTTTAGCCACATTATTCCCATAACCCACTAAAAAAACTAAATAAAAATAAAAAAAACAGTCTAATTCCTCAACCAGACTGTTTTCTATTCTATGGATTTTTACTTCAAGAAGCCATTTTCTGCAAGAAATGCCATACTTAATTTTGATGGTTCCGTGGTTTCAGCCGCTTTATCACCCAACATTAAACGCTCGATATAACGTGCTAACACATCGACTTCCAAGTTGACTTTGGCACCAGTTTTCCACGTTCCAATGTTAGTTCGTTCAGCCGTATGCGGAATCAAATTCAGGCTAATCACATTGCCACGTAAATGGTTGATGGTCAGACTAATACCATCCACAGTCACTGAACCTTTTTCAGCTAAATATTTTGCAATTTCAGCAGGTGCGCTAACTTCATAATAGATTGAACGGGCATCTTCACGAACAACAGTAATTTCACCCACAGCATCGACATGACCACTGACAATATGGCCGCCAAAACGTGTGGTTGGAAGCATGGCTTTTTCCACATTCACACGCTGACCGACTTTCCAGGTGCCTAATGTCGTGCGGTTTAAACTTTCACGCGATACATCGGCGGCGTACCAGTTTTCGCCCCATTCAATTACGGTGAGGCAAATCCCGTTGGTGGCAATGGAATCGCCCAAATGCACATCTGACATATCGAGACTGGTACCAATACGCAAACGGACATCACCGCCTACGCTTTGTAAACTTTCCACTTTGCCTAGACTTTCAATAATGCCTGTAAACATAATTTGTTCTCTAATTCTGTATTTGTTTTACCACAATGCCAGTTGCGTACTCACGCCTGTTGTATCGACTCCACCCAGTTCAGCAAAATGATACAGCTGACCCAAGAGTTGGCGCAGCGGCGGACCCGATTTGGCATGGGTATCGGTAATTACAATAAATTCTAATACACGTGCACGCTCTGACTGACGTTGCTTACTGACTCGATAACGCGGAACGTCTTGAGTAAGCAAGGTTACACGACCACGTTTCAGATTCGCCTGCAGCAAATCACCCGCTTCAATATTACCATCGGTCGAATAGCTGGTTAGAATATAACGCGCATTAATCGTTGCCAACAATTTCTCATACGCTTCTTTGGCATACTTGGAAGAGTTGTACTGACTTGGACGTTCTTTACGCCATGCACGGTCAATCCCGCTCTTATAGCCTTTGGTATCCGGACTTGGCAAATCAGCCTGATCCCACAAAGTTAAAGCATTCAGTACGTGATAATTACTACTATAAGCATGCTGATTATAGGGAGGATCCAGATATGCCACATCGACTTCAAAACCGCTCATTTGATTGGCAAGATGCTGCGCGTCGACACACCACATTTCTGCTGCCGGTTTTTTCGGTTCACCAATTGCGCAGAAACGGCTTGGCGTCAGCCAGAGTAATGATTCAATCCGTTCCAAAGCGGTTTGGGTTTTTCCACCCCAACCATGATGGAAACTTTTAAATACACCTGAAGTATTGCTGACAAAACTGGCCGAATAAAGCAGAGGTGCCAATAAAGCACTCATCTCGACATCGTCAATCGCCCCTTGTGCCTGCCAAGCGGCAATTTGCTGACGAATCGCATCAATACGCATACCGTTACGGCGTTTAAAGAACAAGCGATCACGAGCCGGATCATAAATTTCGTCATTACGCGGACACAGGTTATGCGTGACCCAACCTTTGACTTCCGGCAAACGGTTGAGGTAATCGATGGCTTTTTGATAGCCTCCTAGCTCTTTAAATGCCGGTGCTTCTGTACAGGATAGAATCGCACTATTTAAGGCATGACTGTAAGGTTCCCAGTCATTGGCAATCACACGATAACCATTTTGACGGGCCAAACGTGAAACTACGCCTGAGCCTGCAAAAAAGTCAGCAAAAATCGGGGCACGACCATTTTTGCTATTTAAGGTTCCCGTACTCTCAAGTGCTTCCAAAATCAGATGAAGTAAACGCCGTTTATTGCCTAAATACGGAACAAGCTGATTGAAAAGATATTCGTCTGTGGTACGTGCTGAATGACGACGTTTATGATAAACCGAAGACTCTGAATTCATACTGTCTCTTGAGAAGGGATTAACCTTAAGCGCACATCATTCCCCAATTGGGTAACGTCCATGAGCTTAAATCGAAGTTGCTCTGCCATACGGCTAAATTCCGCATTAAACATTGCACGTGCTGTTTGACCTAAAAATGTTGGTGCAACATAGCTGATCATTTCATCGACTAACTGTTGTTGTAAAAAGGCAGTCGATACTGTTGCCCCTGCTTCCACCAGCACATCATAAATTTGATGTTGTGCAGATAAGGCCTGTAGCAAGTCTTTTAAAGGCTGTACAGCAAATTGTAGCACGCCTAAATCAGCAAGTTCCTGACGCAGCGGTCCCATAACCATGACTGTATCGGGTTGCTGCAGTATTTTTGCGTTGAGGGGTAAACGTCCCTGACGATCGAGTACCAGACGTTTCGGCTGAACTATATTATTAATATCTTCTACGTCATTGAGCTGACGCACATTAAGCTGACAATCATCGACAAGTACCGTTTCAATACCGGTAATGACCACACCGGAAATCGCGCGCCAATGCTGTACATCCTGACGGGCTTCAGGGCCAGTAATCCATTTCGATTCACCCGATGCCATGGCCGTTCGACCATCAAGGCTGGAAGCCACTTTTAAACGCACATAGGGCATGCCTGTTGCCATGGCTTTAAGAAAGCCAAGATTAAGTTTTCCTGCTTCTGGTTCACAAATGCCCACTTCAACTTCAATGCCGGCATCTTTTAAAATTTGTACACCCTTGCCTGCCACCAAGGGATTCGGATCAGGACAAGCCACAATCACTTTAGCAATACCTGCTTCTACCAAACCCTTGGCACAAGGAGGTGTACGACCATAATGCGCACACGGTTCTAAAGTTACATAAGCGGTTGCGCCTTTGGCTTGATCTGCCGCCTGACGCATGGCAAAGACTTCCGCATGCGGTTGTCCCGCTTTGGGATGAAAGCCTTCTCCAACCAATTGACCATCTTTAACGATGACACAGCCAACATTGGGATTGGGTTTAGTGGAGTATTGTCCAAGTCGCGCTAATTCAATCGCACGTTGCATCCATACTTGATCTTGTTGAATGGAGTTTTGATTTAACTCGGACATTAAATTGCTCTTGGAAAATAAATCTTAGTGTTCACGCTGTTGCATTTGTTCAATTTGACGTCGAAAAGCTTCTACATCCTGAAAGTCTTGATACACCGAGGCAAAACGCACATAAGCCACATGATCGAGGGCAAATAAGGATTGCATGACAATTTCACCAATCATGCGTGATTTCACATCACGCTCGCCTAAGCGACGAATTTGTAGTTGGATATCGCTGAGGACTGTTTCAATCTGTTCTTGTGTGACTGGTCTTTTTTGTAAAGCATGCATCAATGAACGACGCATTTTCGCTTCATCAAAAGGTTCACTCTTGCCATCAGATTTAATTACCCGAGGCATCACCACTTCATAGGTTTCAAAAGTGGTAAATCGTTCTCCGCAACTGATACATTCACGACGTCGACGAATTTGACAGCCTTCAGCAGCCAAACGCGAATCGATAACTTTACTATCTGCGGCGTTGCAAAATGGACAATGCATAGCGGTTTAATTGAACAAATCAAATCGGATTTAGAGTGTAGCAAAAATTCTGCGTTTTGTAGAGGCTTACGCAAGATATGGAAAAAAAACAGCCCTTATGGGCTGTTTTACACAATATATTGATTATTGGCTTTTTTATTATTCGACACGTTCGCCATGTTGACTTAAGTCTAGGCCCATCCGTTCATCATCTGCTTCAACACGAATACCAATCACCAGATCAATCAATTTAAGAATGATGAAAGTCAGTACGGCAGAGTAAGCAATCGTTGCAAGCACACCTTCAATTTGCACCCATAATTGATGCATCATATCTGTAGGGACTTTATCACCCATGATGAATTCACTCGCAAATACTGCAGTCAGGATTGCACCGACAATACCGCCTACACCATGCAAACCGAAAGCATCTAAAGAGTCATCGGCTTTCAGTGCACGTTTAAGTGCAGTAATACCCCAGAAACACACGACACCGCCAATTAGGCCCATTGCCATGGCACCGCCTACAGTCACGAAACCAGCTGCAGGTGTAATCACCACCAGACCAGCAACCGCACCAGATGCACCACCCAATACAGAGGCTTTACCACGAACCACTTTTTCAGTAATTAACCATGCAATTGCTGCGGCTGCGGCTGCAACTTGAGTGACCACAAGCGCATAACCTGCTGAACCATTTGCACCCAACGCAGAACCGCCATTAAAGCCAAACCAGCCTACCCAAACCAGGCTGGCACCGATTACAGTTAAAGTCAGGTTATGTGGTGCCATTGATTCACGGCCCAAGCCCATACGTTTACCCAGCATGTATGCAGCAACCAGACCTGCAACACCGGAGTTAATGTGGACTACAGTACCACCGGCAAAGTCGAGTGCACCATCGTTAGCTAACCAGCCACCACCCCATACCCAGTGGGTAATTGGCGCATAAACCACAACACTCCAAATGGTAATAAATGCAACGAAAGCGCTGAATTTCATACGTTCTGCAATTGAACCGGTAATGATGGCTACGGTAATGATGGCAAAGGTCATTTGGAAAATAACAAACAGGATTTCTGGAATGGTTCCAGTTAAGGCATTTGTGGTAATGCCGGATAACATGATTTTATCCAGGCCACCAATAAACGCATTACCTTCTCCAAAAGCGAGTGTATAACCAATCACCACCCAAGTAATACTGACAACTGCTG
This sequence comes from Acinetobacter sp. TSRC1-2, assembly GCF_049895885.1. Lineage (NCBI taxonomy): Bacteria > Pseudomonadati > Pseudomonadota > Gammaproteobacteria > Moraxellales > Moraxellaceae > Acinetobacter > Acinetobacter sp. TSRC1-2. The sequence goes on along the minus strand of NZ_JAFCTF010000010.1, from coordinate 33,669 downwards.
CTGCAACAAAGCTGTGTGCCATTGTGCCGAGGACATTTTTCTTACGAACCATACCACCGTAGAATAATGCTAAACCTGGAATGGTCATCAATAAAACCAGTGCGGTAGACACTAAAATCCATGCGGTATCACCTGTATCTAATTTTACTTCTTCTGCAGGTGCGGCTGTTTGTTCAGCTGGAGCAGGTGTCGCAGCTAATTCAGAATTTGTTAACGATGTGTCAGCAGCTTCAACCACTGTGACACCTTGAGAAGCAGCGGGTGCTGTTACAGCTTCTTCAGCCCATGCAACAGAACCACCTAAGAGTGCGCCAGACAAACTCAGCGCAATGAGCATTTTTTTCATTCGTATCCCCCAACCTAGTATTTTTTGAGTTATTAGGTACTCAGCAAACATCGTGCCAAATTAGACAGCGTCTGCACCTGTTTCACCGGTACGAATACGGATGACTTGTTCTAAATTAGTTACGAAAATTTTACCGTCACCAATTTTTCCTGTGCTTGCAACACGCGTAATCGATTCAATCACTGAATCAACCATATCATCGCTAATTGCAATTTCAATTTTTACTTTAGGCAAGAAATCAACGACATATTCAGCGCCACGATAAAGTTCAGTATGACCTTTTTGACGACCAAAGCCTTTGACTTCAGTTACGGTGATCCCTTGAACACCAATGTCAGAGAGTGCTTCACGCACGTCATCTAATTTAAAGGGTTTTACAATTGCAGTTACGAGCTTCATGTTTGTTTTCCTTCGGCTTCTTTCACCAGTAAGGTTTTATGTTCAAATTTCGTGCCAAAATTTCTAAGGTTGGGGGAAAATAGAGAGTTTCGACACGAGTTTTCTTTATAACCTATTTTATACTTTTAAACGTAGTCTGATCTTTAAAAAACAGACATTTTTTCTATAAAATTTACGATTTTACTCATCGAACAAAACTATATCTGATCGATGGGGGCTATGGTCTAGGTTTGAGCAATGCTACACTGCTGGTACTTCTGCACTCTTAGGGAATCAACAATGATCGAAACATTATTACAAGCCATACTAGAACAAATAGATCAACCCAAAAAAGATATTGAACACAATTTGCGTGCCTTACTCAATGAAGCTGTTTCCAAGATGGATCTGGTTTCAAAAGATGAAATTGAACGTCAACGTACTGCGCTCAATAATGCCAACTTACGCTTAAATGAACTGCTTAAACAAGTTGAAGCATTAGAAATTAAAATCAATAACAAGAAATAAGCACTTTTTTGGTGCACTAAAAGACACAAAACGATTAAAAATAACGCACTATAACGGAACAATAATAATGTCTTTTGCTAAAATTTATACTCGAGGTCTGCTTGGACTTCATGCACCTTTAATTGAGGTCGAAGTTCATGTCAGTCAGGGTTTGCCTTCTTTAACCATTGTCGGGCTGCCTGAAGCGGCAGTTCGTGAAAGTAAAGACCGTGTGCGCTCTGCCATTATCAATAGTGGTTTTCAATTTCCGACTAAGCGCTTAACCATCAATTTAGCCCCAGCGGACTTGCCTAAAGATGGCTCACGTCTCGATTTACCCATCGCTTTAGGAATTCTTATCGCGTCTGGGCAAATCTCTGAAAACGTTACAGATAATCTAGAGTTTATAGGCGAACTGGCTTTGGATGGGCAACTTCGCCCCATCACTGGTATTTTAAGTATTGCAATTGCTTGCCAGCAGTCAGGACATCAACTGATTCTGCCAGAACAAAATGCTCAACAGGCCTCACAACTGCCTAATTTTGAAGTATTTGCTGCCAAGCATTTAAAGAATGTCTGTGAACATTTATCCAATCAACAGCCCATCCAGCAATATCAAGCCAGCCCCTCTGCTGCACCAGATCATTACAAATTTGATTTAGCCGATGTCAAAGGTCAACTCCGTCCACGACGTGCTTTGGAAATTGCCGCAGCAGGTGGGCATTCTTTATTGTTCAAAGGTCCGCCGGGTACAGGTAAAACCCTGTTAGCATCACGGCTTGCCAGTATTTTACCGCCTTTAGATAGCCAGGAAAATCTGGAAGTTGCCAGCATCTATTCGGTTTCCAATACCTCGCACCCCTTTGGACAGCGCCCTTTTCGGGCACCGCATCATACTGCTTCAGCGATCGCACTAGTGGGTGGCGGTTCACATCCCAAACCCGGTGAAATCACTTTGGCGCATTTAGGGGTTTTATTTTTAGATGAGTTGCCTGAATTTGATCGCAAGGTATTGGAAGTCTTAAGACAACCGATTGAAGCTAAAGAAATCGTGATTTCTCGTGCTTCACGACAAATCACCTTCCCGGCCAATTTTCAGCTGATTGCCGCAATGAATCCCTGCCCATGTGGCTATGCTTTTAATCAGGATATTCGTTGCCAATGTTCAGCAGATGCAATTAAGCGTTATCAGAGCCGTATTTCTGGTCCACTCCTCGATCGTATTGATCTGCATCTGGATGTTCCGCCATTACAAGCGCATGAATTGCAAAATACAGCGCCGGTCGAAAACTCACAGACTGTGCGTGAGCGCGTGATTCAAGCTTATAATTTGCAAATACAACGACAGCAATGTCTGAATCACGCTTTAAGCCCTAAACAGTTAGAGCAATTTGCCCCCCTGAATACGCAAGCACAAAAAATCATGGAAATGGCACAGCAGCGCTTAAATCTGTCTGCTCGTGCTTACCATCGGGTATTACGTGTCGCGCGAAGTATTGCGGATTTATCCCAGCATTCCGAGATTCAAAGTCAGCATTTAACCGAAGCGTTGTCTTATCGGGCACAACAGGGCTAATCTTAGATGCATAACTTACTCATTCGTAGTGAAAATCCTGCTGATCATGCGGTAATTAGCCAGGTGATTGAACAGGCATTTCAAAAGCAGCCATACTCCAGTCATAACGAACAATTCATGGTCACTGCCCTGCGCAAGGCCAATGCACTGACCATTTCTTTGGTCGCTGTTTTAAATCAGCACATTGTCGGACATATCGCTATTTCACCGGTACAAATTTCTTCCGGTGTGCAAGGCTGGTATGGCTTGGGGCCTGTCGCTGTTTTGCCAGAATGGCAACTGCAAGGTATCGGTTCAGCACTCATCCAGTCGGCTTTGGTTGAATTAAGAACTCATGCAGCCAAAGGCTGTGTGGTTTTAGGTGATCCAGATTTCTATGCGCAATTTGGTTTTAAAGCCGTTCCCGAATTAATCTTAGAGCATGTTCCGGCCCAATATTTTCAGGCTTTGTCTTTTGACGGGGATATGCCTCAAGGTCAGGTGAGTTATCATGCTGCATTTTCTGCCCTGTGAGCAGAAATAAAGCATTTATTTTTAGCGCAAAGGAAGGAAATGTCTGAAGCCCCTGAATCAATTCCATAACAAACCTCCAAAGCCAAACTTTGAAGGTTTTTTAATCATTTGAAATTAGAATGTTTTGGTTAAGGTAAATACCGCCCCAGTTTCTACTCCACGGCTCGCAACATGTGTCATACCATCAGTATCAATATCTGTACCTACCGCAGCCAATTCAGCAGTTAGACCATCAACAGAAGCAAATGAGTAAGTTACACCCGCTTTCCAATCGAAATAACTGTCATCACCACCAAAATAATCTTCATCTGCCAGCGTATAACCCAGTGCAGCGACACCGCCAAAACCAGTTGCAGCAAAAGGTACAGAATAAGTTGCATTTAGGTACCATGCATCAGTGTCTAAGCCCAAGAAATCATTAGTATAGTTAACCGCTGTCAACAGACTTGCACCTTGTACCAAAACATCATTAAATGTCAATTTACCGTATAATTCCAACCAGTTTAAGTCACTTTCACTTGGATAAGCGTAGTACCATAAACCTACATCTAATAACGGTTTATTTGCAAAGTTATCCAGAGTAGTGGCAAAACCGATGTAAGGATCAAGCTCAATGTGAGCTGTACCACCAAAATCAACATTTGAGCCCCATACACCCGCATATGCACCTGACTCATGTGACAATACAAAACCTGCTTGTACAGCGGGATCATTGAATGTTTGCGTCATACCACGGAAACGGTAATCTGAGGTTACTGCTGCAGTTCCACTCACGGATAAGCCTAATGGTGATGCAGGTGTTTCATCTGCAAAAGTGAACGTAGATGCCGTTGCAACTATGGCTAAAGATAATGCTTTAAGAGTAAATTTCATTATTGGATTCCCCCACATCGTAGTACGACGGTTTTTTGGTTATTTCGGTAAACTCAATGAGGTAATAGCAATTGCTATGCCAAAAGCAAAATGAGATCGCTACAAGTCGTATAGAATAAACAATATAAATCTCTATCATTTTGTTTTTATTTAATTTTACTTCATTACAATCAATTTAACTGAAATATAGCTTATTCGATACTATAGCCAATTTGTTCAGTATTAAAATTCACTTCAGCTTTAAAGCAAGATTTATATTTACTTACATCATGCCTCTTTTTGAGGCTATTTTTTAATCAAACTGTTTTATTATGCCTAAAAAAAGTGCATAAATTTAAAGCAATTTATGCACTTTAAAAATTCTTACAATTTTTAAGCTTAAAAATTAAAATTCAAACCGAATACAACTTGATCATCAAAATCTGTATCGAAGCGATCCTTACCACCGACTACATAATCAAAAGATGCTGTCGCACCCATATTTGCAATTTCTTTACTCATACCCATACGCGCTTCATTAAAAGCAACTTCATTTTTAGTTTCAATCATGCTGTCATCACGGCTACTGTTATAAATAGATGCACCAATTAATGTATTCAACATAAAGTTTTGCGGCAAAGCATAACTGTACGCTGCACTTAAATACACATCTCCCGCGTTAGCGAAAGAAGCATCAGTAAGCATTAGGGATGCACTTAAAGTTAAGTTTTTATAAGCCAATTTACCTAATACATCGAATGCTGTAGTTTTACGTTCATCGCCATCTTCAGCATAAACTGTACCGCCATCTTGATAGTAATAAGCAGTTCCTTGAACTTTATAACTCCAGTCTGGGTTAATGTCTTGCGCATACGCCACATAAAAATCATGTTCAAAACCATGATCTTTATCTTCACTGTCATCAGATGGATCATAACCGAGTGTTGAACCCCAATATCCTACGCTAACACCACTTTGATGTGCATACTCAACGCCAGCTTGTAGAGCAACATCATCATTTTCCACACCACCGCGGAAAATATATTTATTGACCACCGCAAAACTGCCTGTTAATGCTCCTACCGCTGGTAAAGTTGACTGTTCTTCAGCAAATGCAGGCATTGTGCTCATGGCAAGCAATAAAGATAACGCAATTTTGTGTGAATTTTGCAGCATTTTTACCCCGTGTAGAATCAGTTAAAGATTCTGTTCAACGATGAATTTGGCTGCGAATTTTAAAACTTTTTTATACTTCTTGGTCAATTATTTAGATCAATCTGGCTTACTTTCATTCAACTAATAATCAATAAGTCAGCTTAATATTGAATTAAATTAAATTTTTACATTAAAAATTTAAATGAAATTTGCAGAGAGATACAATTTTTTTAAAATTTCTGATTATTCACTCGCCTCTTTATGAACATTCCTAAATCAGCGCTTTTAATGCATACTAGACTAAAGTCTAAAAAAGCAAAATTTTATAAAATTTAGATTTAGTGATGAATTTCAGCTCTATATAAGTGTTCAAAACTACTTATCAAGTCACTTATAACTTAAATATATTATTGTTTTGTAAAATAATTTTAACAAATAGCAAAATTTGAATATTTTTGTTACCTCAAAGGTCCAAGATTATATTCAAAAAATGCATAACTTTAATGAAATAAAATGAATAAAAAAAGATTTTTTTGCTCTACATTACGTATACAATTCCTCCAATTTCTTCGTCCTATTTTGTATAAGGCCTTCTCCCAATGCAAAAAACACAAAAACTTACTTTAGCGATTTTAATTCAAGCTGCATTAATCTCAACGGCATATGCGAGCGAGCAAAGCGAAGCTAAAGGCTTTATAGAAGATGCTGAAGGCTCGGTTCTATTCCGTACTGGTTATTTATCTCGTGATAAGAAAGACGGTCTGACTAACGATACCAGTTCTGCCGCGCAAACCGCAATTGTAAAACTGGATTCAGGATTCACTCAGGGTGTGGTCGGCTTTGGTGCTGGGATTATCGGTGATGCCTCTTTTAAGCTGGGTGAAAATGCCCACTCTGGCAACCAGATGATTCCAACCCATAACGACGGTTCTGCCTATGACCACTGGCTACGTGGTGGTGCTTATGTAAAAGCACGGGTATCCAATACCACTGCGACCTACGGCACCCAGGTGCTCGATATTCCTGTCATGGCCACGAACACCGCACGTCTGGTCCCTGAATACTATACCGGTGTACTTGTTGAAAGTAATGAAATTGACAACTTAAGTCTGATTGCAGGTAAATTCACAAAAAACCAGTGGTCGGATGATATTAAATCTGATGGCCAGAAATTAGACCGTGCCGTCATCTGGGGTGCAAAATACAAGTTTAATGAGCAATTCAAATCATCCTATTACGGGCTGGAAATAAAAGACAAGTTAGACCGTCACTATGCCAATCTGAACTATACCCATCCTTTAAAAAATGATGCAGCGCTGACTTTGGATTTTTCGGGCTATCATACAGACTGGGAAACAGATGCACAGACCGTCTCACATACTACCAATGATCTTGACAATCGCCAGAACTCGATCTGGGGCATTTCTGCAAACTATAATAAAGACGTGCATAATATCATGCTCGCCTATCAGGACAATGCGGGTAATACTGGTTATGACTTTGCCTATAATGCTGATGGATTACAGAGTATTTATGTACCGAATTCCTATTTAGGTGATTATATCGGGAATGATGAAAAGTCAGTCGGTCTGCAATACAACTATAACTTTAAAAATCAGGGTTTCCCAGGTCTGAACTGGACCTCTGCTTTTGTTTATGGCTGGGATATTGATATTGCCGATGCACAGAACCGTACTAACGTCGTTGACCAGGCTGAAGAACATGAATTCTTTAACCAGGTGAAGTACACGGTTCAATCAGGTCCGATGAAAGATGCCAGCCTGCGCCTGCGTCATTCTTATCTGCGTAGCAGCGATACCTATAATAATGTCAGTGGAAACTACACCAGTAATGGGTATGGCTCTACCAACGAATGGCGAATCTGGCTCGACATTCCTGTAAAATTGTTCTAATTCACAGTAAGTTCAAGAAATAAAAAAACCTGCACATTGTGCAGGTTTTTTTTGTTTTTAGATTCTAAAAAATAAATCTAAAAACCAAAAATCAATTATGCATTTTTGTAAGCTTCAATTGAGCTAAGCACTTCTTGTTTCGCAACATCTGCACCTTCCCAACCACTTAACTTAACCCATTTTCCTGGTTCTAAGTCTTTGTAGTGTTGGAAGAAATGTTCGATTTGACTGATCAATAACGGAGGAAGATCAGTGTACTCCTGAACATCTTTGTAGATCGGTGTCAATTTTTCGTGCGGTACAGCAACCAGTTTCGCATCAATACCACCGTCATCTTCCATGTTCAATTTACCGACAGGGCGGCAACGAATCACTGAACCTGGTTCAACTGGATATGGTGTTACAACCAATACGTCTAATGGGTCGCCATCTAGAGACAAGGTATTTGGTACATAACCGTAGTTTGCTGGGTAGAACATTGCTGTACCCATGAAACGGTCTACGAATAAAGCATCTGAATCTTTGTCAATTTCGTATTTGATTGGTGCTGCATTTGCAGGAATTTCAATAATGACATAGATGTCGTTTGGTGCATCTTTACCCGCTGGGATATTGCTGTAGCTCATAGCATCACTCTTTAACAAGTTAAATCTTATTTAAACCGGCACGATTATAACGGTTTTTGAGAATTAAATAACTTTGTGATTATACATCCGCCACGCCAAAATATGTATTTCTGCCGACTGATAGGATCTTAAGTTAATTTAATCACCAGAAGTAATAAGCAAATTGGACAAAGTAAAGATAAGGTCCAAACAATGCTACGCAAAGTTGCCCAATTGGCTAAATAGCAAATGCCGTAAATAATACGTAGCACGATATACGCAATGCCAAAGGTCATGATCACGGTTTGGGGAACCACCATATATTCCGCCATTAAAATAGCAGCAATAAATAATGGTAAACTTTCAAAACTATTTTGCTGTGCTGCATTGGCACGTGCGGCCAAGCCGGTGGTTTTGGCTAAAAAATCGCGCGGATTTTGGTTATCTCGTCCTTTAAAGCCAGAGGTTTTTTTTGCAATCACTGTAAAGACGTAAGGCAATAAACATGCAATTAAGATGAGATAGATTATTCCGCTGATGTTTTGCATCTCATTTTTCTCATTAAGATTTTCTGCCAAGTATCATAGCATGGTGTTTCAGTAATAATTTTTGTTAAATTATAATGTTTTTATTAACGAGGAATAAGGATTCAGTATGGTCAACCCTGATCAACAACAAATGTTTGATGTCCTTGAAAAACAGCGCCTGCATCGACTCAAAGTGGATCGAGTACTCAAAATTGTACTGCCGATTGTGGGATTTTTACTTTCAGTCATGTGTGCCAATTTCAATAGGCTTTCTCTTATTTTCACCATTGTTATATCCATCGTCGCACTTTGGATGGTGGGGATTAAACGTCAAGCCCTTTGGATATGGACTACAGTCGTTGCACTCTACTGTTTGCTTGATAATTTATATAGCTTTGGTTCATTTGATTTAAAGCGATATATTTATCAGTTCGGTAGCATCACGACCTTTATATGGATTATGGGTATAGGGCGTCCTTATATTGATCGCTGGTTGATGAAAGATTAAAAGTTAAAATATAAAAAAGCGCCGAGAACGGCGCTTTTTTTATTGCATGGTTTATGCTGTTTTACGTAAATCTTTACGTAAGATTTTACCTACGTTTGATTTTGGCAATTCATCCATAAACTCAACATAACGCGGGCGTTTATAACCGGTTAAGTTTTCTTTAGCGAAAGCAAGTACTTCTTCAGTAGTTAAAGACTGATCCTTTTTCACCACGAACAACTTAGGTACTTCACCTGATTTTTCATCAGGCACGCCAATTGCTGCAACTTCCAATACTTTTGGATGTTTAGAAACCACGTCTTCAATTTCAGATGGATAAACATTAAAACCAGAAACCAAGATCATGTCTTTTTTACGGTCTACAATTTTAATATAACCGCGAGCATCCATAATACCGATGTCACCGGTACGGAAGAAACCATTGGTCATGACTTTTTCAGTTTCATCTGGACGGTTCCAATAGCCTTTCATGACTTGTGGACCACGAATCGAGATTTCACCCTGCTCGCCTAATGCAACTTCATTGCCATCATCATCAAGAATCGTAACTTCAGTCAGCGGCAACGGAATACCAATTGTGCCGCTAAATTCCATTGATGAAGGCGGGTTTGCTGTCGCAACAGGTGAAGTTTCTGATAATCCATAACCTTCAATGATGTTGGTACCAGTAATTTTTTTCCATGCTTCAGCTGTAGAAGCCAGAACAGCCATACCCCCACCCATCGCCATTTTAAGGTTGCTATGGTCAAGTTGCTTAAACTCTTCATTGTTCACCAATGCATTAAACAAGGTGTTTACTGCCGGGAAGAATGATGGACGGTATTTGCGCAATTCTTTCATTACCGCTGGCAAGTCACGCGGGTTTGGAATCAGAATGTTGGCTTGACCTTTATACATGCCGTACATGGCACACACCATGAATGCAAAAATGTGATAAAGCGGTAATGCACAGAAAATACGGTCATCTTTCGCACCGTCTTGTGCACCAAATTTACTTTGGAAAATACCGTCACACTGCAACATGTTCGCAACAAGATTGCGATGTGTCAGCTCTGCACCTTTAGAAACACCAGTCGTACCACCAGTGTATTGCAGTACAGCAGTATCACTTAAAGTCAAACTTGGACGCTTATAGTTGCTTGCGCTGACTTTAGACATTGCAGTATTAAATTTGATATGCCCTGGAATGTCCCAAGCTGGAATTTGCTTGCGTACTGAACGCAATACAAAATTCACTAATGTGCCTTTTAATGCACCTAACATATCGCCAACAGAAGCCACGACCACATGCTTCACAGGTGTTTTACCAATAATTGCTTGATAAACAGTCGCAAAGTTTTCAATGATCACCAATGCTTCCGCACCCGAATCATTCAGTTGGTGTTCAAGTTCACGCGAAGTATATAGTGGATTCACATTCACGAGTACCAAACCTGCACGGAATACACCTAGTGCAACCACTGGATATTGCAGCACGTTTGGCATCATCACTGCGACGCGAGAACCTTTTGCCAAACCTAAGCTTTGTAAATAGGTTGCAAATTTACGGCTTGCTTCTTCTAGTTCATTAAATGTTAAGACTTTATCCATAAAGATAAAGGCATCACGCGAACCAAATTTTTGAAAATTACGTTCAAAAACATCATTAAGTGAGGTATTTTCTGGTGGTAATTCTACTGTTTCCGGAATCCCTGTTTTGTGGTATTCAGCGAACCAAATCTTTTCCATAACGCCCTTCTCTCCAATCTGTAATCCTTAGTTTTCAACTGTTTTTCAATGTTATGCTGATTATTTAACTTGTTTATGCATAACATGACATCCATTTACACGAATACGCATCATATATAACGTATTTTGATCAATGGATGCTAGTTTTATCTTTGAATGAACAGTTTATTTGCTTTTTGATATCCCCGTGGCAACAGTTGACCTTTAGTCGCTCTTTTACCAATATACTTCTGAAGATCATCACCCTTTAATTTTAATTGTTGCTGTCCTGCAACCACTTGAATTATTTCATTTAAACCAAGCAATGTCATGGACAAAATTTGTTCTTTCGCTTCAAGTTGTATCAACTTGTTTCCTTTGCCTTTATTTAGCACTGGTAATTCTAACAAATCAATCACCAATAACCGACCAGCGGTACTCAGGATGGCTAAATGCGTATGGGCATCCACCGTTTGCAATGGCAATGCTTTGGCATCATCAGATACAGTTAAGAAGGCTTTACCCGCTTTCGCATTGGTATCGAGCTGTTTTGCATTGGATTTAAAGCCGTAGCCTTTAGAACTTACTGCAATAATTTCCTGTTCATCTTCCGCAATCAGCACTTGAATAAAGCCAACTCCATTTGCAGGAGCAAGTTTGGAGCTTAACGGCTCACCTAAACCACGTGCCGATGGCAAACTGTTAATCGCTAACGCATAACTGCGCCCGGTTTCATCCAGGACGTAAGTGCGCTGATTCGACTTACCGGTTGCATGACTTAAGTACTGATCACCTGCCCGGAAATTCAGATTTTCTGCATCGACTTCATGACCTTTGGCACAGCGAACCCAACCCGCTTCTGACAATACCACAGTCACTGGGTCAGCGGGCATCAGGTCTTGTTCGCTAATTGCCGCAGCTTCTGCCCGCTGTACGATTGGCGAACGTCGGTCATCACCAAATTTCTTGGCATCTTCTTTCAGTTCAGTAATGATGAGATTTTTCAATAATTCCGGGTTGGCTAATTGTTCACGAATAATGGCAGCGCGTGCTTCCAATTCTTCCTGTTCACGGCGAATTTCCATTTCTTCAAGTTTTGCCAAATGACGTAACTTAAGTTCCAAGATGGCTTCGGCCTGAATTTCATCAATCCCGAAATGTGCAATCAGTTCGGCTTTGGGATGATCTTCTTCGCGAATAATACGAATGACTGTATCCAGATCTAGATACGCAATCAAAAGACCGGCCAAAATATGCAGGCGTTTTTCAATTTTATTTAAATGATATTGCAAACGACGGGTGACCGTATTCTTACGGATTTCAATCCATTCCAGCAAAATACGGCGAATCGATTTCACTTGCGGACGCCCGTCAGCACCAATCATGTTCATATTGACACGATAGCTTGACTCTAGATCGGTCGTTGCAAACAAGTGACTCATCACTGCTTCGGCATCAATACGGTTGGAACGTAGCACAATCACCAAACGGGTCGGATTTTTATGATCCGATTCATCTCGAACATCGCTCACCAAAGGCAGTTTCTTCGCCTGCATTTGATCGGCAATTTGGGTGATAAGTTTTGAACCTGAAACCTGATAGGGTAGCTCTGTAATCACGATTTCATTTTTTTCAACGGTATACACCGCACGCATGCGATAACTGCCACGACCGGTGGTCTGAATTTTTAACAAATCCTCAGCCGAGGTAATGATTTCCGCTTTGGTCGGCAAATCCGGTGCCGGAATATATTCCGCAACTTTTTCATCAGTTAAGTTAGGATTACGAATCAGGGCGATAGTGCCTTTAATCACTTCACGCAAGTTATGTGGCGGAATATCGGTTGCCATACCCACCGCAATCCCGGTGGTACCATTCAACAAAATATTCGGAACACGTGCAGGTAAATTCACCGGTTCTTTCATCGAGCCATCAAAGTTGTCCTGCCAATCACACGTGCCTTGACCCAATTCAGACAACAGCACTTCACTGTAGAGCGAGAGTTTGGCTTCGGTATAACGCATCGCCGCGAAGGATTTCGGATCATCGGGTGAACCCCAGTTGCCCTGACCTTCAATAAATGGATAGCGATAACTAAAGGGCTGTGCCATCAACACCATTGCTTCATAACAGGCAGAGTCACCATGCGGATGGTACTTACCGAGTACATCACCGACTGTACGGGCAGATTTTTTCGGCTTGCCACTATGCTTTAAACCCAGCTCACTCATCGCATAAACAATACGGCGCTGTACGGGTTTTAAGCCATCACTGATATGCGGCAATGCACGATCCATAATCACGTACATGGCATAGTTAAGGTAAGCTTGTTCAGTAAATTCTGCTACGGAACGATTTTCTGTCGCATGATGCACAAGGCTGGTCATAAAAGCGTGAAATCCTAAATAATTCGTTTTTGTATCTACGTGGCTATGCTAAGTCGCGGGTGTCGACTACACAAGAGCAGTCAATGACACTGCGCGACAAATTGTGTCTTATGACGTAAAAATATTCATTTTATGATTACAAAGCAACTAAAAACCATCAACCGCATAAAAGTACAAATTCTATTAAACTTTAAGTATAAATATGATTTTAATTGGCTATAATAGATAATATTGCGATATGAATCACATTAATATGCATTTTGATTTAACCATGAAACATTCTTTGGAAGCGTATGACTCATCCTATGCAAATGTATATTCCCTATCAGCTTCGGGTAAAATTAAAACAGATTGATCCTATCTTAGATCACCAGTGGCAACAGCGTCTTAGTCTCCTGTTGGCTTCCACACCTGAACATCTGCATTCCAAGATAGAAGATGAATATTTAAAGCCCAAGAATATTCATTGGAATTATTTATCGCAAATTTTTGAGTTTAAAGGTCATATTGGTCTCCATGAACTTCATAGTTATATCCAGCATTTAGGTCTGTTACAGCTTGCGCAAAAAATTCGTGCTACCTTTCAGTATTTAGAAAAATATCAAACTGATGTCCAAATTGCTGATTATTTAGAAACCATTACTTATGAAATTAACAGTCTAGAGCTACAAGATCACAAAGATATTCAGGCCCAACAGCTATTAAAAAACGCATTTTTATATGATGCTGCGCAGAGTATTAAGCAGATAAATTTTTCAGTCACCCAAAATTATCGTGGCTTAACATCCGATCAAGTGCGCTGTTTTATCTTTGAAGTTTTCATGAAAAGTGAAATTTTGGGAAGCTGGTTTGCCCATATTTTACCCAGTGAATATGGGCAGCAGGAACTGCCTATTTTTCAAGATTATTTTAGTCATGAACAGCGTGTGCGTGACTTTGAAATTATTCAAACCTTGGATTATTACTTTATCATTGGCAGTTCTTGCGACAGCCGAATATCCTCTTATTCTATTCGACGCTTTTTAACCGAAGAAAATTTTGGCGTGGCAAATAAATTTTATATGAGTGGCTTGGTTCTTGATCCTAAACAGATTGATATTGCAGACTACCTTGAAAACTTTAAACAACAGATGGGACAAATGATTGGCTTACAACGCCAAATGAACCCACATATTGTCGAGCTGATGGAGTCATTACACCATTACAATCAACATCAACTTCGGCAAAAAATCATGCAAATGCTGGAGATTAAGGGTTTTTCAGTTGATCATCTGATCAATGAGCATTTAAATGAAATTGAAAAAGACTTATGTGTATACATTCTCGAACCCTTTCAAAACGGTCTCAGAAATAGTATTCAGCAACCCGACGAGCTAGAATTTTGCTTCTTAAATATTCGACGCTTAATGACCGAATTGTTGCACAGTTTTGAAATGTTCTCTCAGGAACCTGCTATTCAATTTAATCCGCATGCACGTCAATTCAAGTACCGGTTGATTGCTTATCTAAATTTATTAAAGCAGCGTCGTGCTTATATTTTTGTTCAGTTTGAAGACCAAGATCACTATCAACACCATCTCGATTTAGTGACGACTCCTCTGGAACAACTGCGAGATCAGGTAAATGGTGCTATTGAACAAAGCCGTCTCCTGCAACAGCAGCTGCGTCAATTGGAACGCGATGCCAAACAATCGGCAAATACCAATTTTATCAAACGTCTAATGAGTAAATCACAAAATAATTCTAATAAAATAAATGAATTAAAAACATCACTTATTGAAGTTTATCATCGCTGTTATTTAGAGATCATTCGTATTCAAAAACAATTCTCTCAGCACAGTCTTTATTTAGAGTCGAAAAACTTAATCTCTGCGGATGATCCCAAAGTACGCCATTATGCCTTTGCAGATGGTGAAAATGGCATAACACGATTACCCCTTTTACTGCAATTACCTGAGAACCGAGACAGCTTTAACTTGCAAAGCATAGCCTTGATTTTAAATCAAGATGTGGTGCATTCTGCCAAACATTGGGTAATCGACTAGTTCCCCATGTTTGACGTTCAGCACTTTGATTGGAGTTATAGAGTTATAGCCCCATCGATTCTAAAGTCTTGCCTTTGGTTTCTTCGCCCAGGACTAGAATCACCAAAGCCACGGCCAACAATACTACGGTAAACATGATGAAAACATGACTGAAACCATTGTTCATCACCATCATATGCGTGACCACCATGGGCGCCACAATCCCGCCCATACGTCCCACCGCAGAGGCCCAACCTGAACCAAAAGCACGAATATTGGTCGGATACTGTTCCGGCGTATAGGTATACAGCACGCCCCATGCACCCAAGTTAAAGAACGACATCAGGCAGCCCCAGAACATAATCATGTTCACGGTATCGGCCTGACCAAAGAAATAAGCCGAAACGGCGCACATGCCAATAAAGCCGGCCAGTGTCGCTTTACGCCCCAGTTTTTCCACCAGCCAGGCCGCCGCGACATAACCCGGAAGCTGTGCCAAAATCATGATCAGCACATATTCAAACGACTGCACAATGGTATAACCCTGTTTGACCAGCAAACTTGGCAACCAGGTAAAAATACCATAATAAGAATAGACAATACCGAACCAAATCAGCCACAGCATCAAGGTACGACGGGCAAACGGTCCTGTCCAAAGCTGTTTAAAAGAAATATTCTGTTTTTCAGCGACGGGCTTCACTTCAATGTGTTGAATCACCTCCACGCCACATTGACGTTCCAGTTTCTGAACCAAAGCATGTGCTTCTTCAATCCGTCCCCGGTTAATCAAGTAAGGAACCGATTCCGGCACTTTTTTAAGAATCATAAACACATAAATGGCAGGCAAACCGCCAATTAAAAATGCGATATGCCAGCCATAATTCGGAATCACGAAATAAGATACCAAAGCGGCAACCAGCCAGCCCAAGCCCCAAAAACTTTCCAGTAAAACAATAAAACGTCCGCGTACATGAGCAGGAATATATTCGCTGACCAAAGTCACAGCTACCGGAAGTTGTCCACCTAGTCCCAAACCGACAATGAAACGAAACACCAATAACCAAGTTAAATTGGGCGCAAAGGCACATAAAGCGGTGGCAATACTATAGGTCACCAAAGTAATGGCAAATACGCTACGACGCCCAATCCGGTCGGCCAATCCCCCGGAGAAAACTGCGCCAATCGCCATACCGACAAAGCCAATCGACACCACCCAGCCTTTTTCAGTCGGAGTCATGTTCCATTCTTCGGCCATAGTGGTCAAGATAAAAGCAATCAGACCAGTATCCATTGCATCGAACATCCAGCCGAGTCCGATTACCCATAGCAAAGTATAGTGAAACTTACCGATGGGTAAGCGTTGTACACGCGAGACTAAATCCATAACAAGAGCTCTGATTTGGTGACAGGATGCATACTGCTTTCCCAACAGGATTTATAATTGTGCTAATTTTTATACGCTAATTTGAAGATGATGACCGCTCATTCATCGGTCATTTCTCGTTTTTTGTGCACATTCTTATGAAGCATCTTTGGAGGATGCCGATTGATCATCATCATCTTTATAAATGAATTTTGGCATTTCCAGACCGAAGTAAATGGCGATACAACGTAAAGAGAAACCGAAAATCAGGGTCGAAATCACGGTGACTTCTAACGAGAAACCGATCTCCTGGCAAACCCAGTAACAGATGACTGAAACAAAGGAAATACTGGCATACAGCTCACGGCGGAACACCAGAGGTACATCGTTACAGAGGATATCACGCAGAATACCACCTGACACACCGGTCAAAACCCCAGCGACAGCCGAAACGACAAAACCATGCCCCATTTCAAGCGCAATCTGACAACCAATTACGGTGAAGCCAATCAACCCCATGGCATCTAGGATCAAGAAAATCGAGCGTAAATGGCGCATCCATTTGGCAATCAGAATCGTGACAAAAGCGGCAGCGCAAGTCAGCACGAGATATTCAGGATGTTTGACCCAAGTCAGTGGATAGTGTCCGAGCAGTACATCTCGAACTGAACCACCACCAAGTGCAGTCACACAAGCAATCAGCGTTACCCCAAACCAATCCATACTACGCCGACCAGCCGATAAAGCCCCGGTCATGGCTTCGGCCGTAATCGCAATAATATAAATCACTAATAGCAACATTGCCCTTCTTCCACTGAGGGTAATCGATGCGCGTTATTCTAAGGCAAATTCAGATGAAATTTATAGATATTGGGCACAACATTGTTTAAATTTTTTCCCTGATCCACAAATACAGGCTTGCTTCATGCTGGTTTGCATCTCTGTGGTCGGATCAAGAAAATACCAGGCGCCCTCATGTAGCACAAAATGTGAAATTTCATGGTGTACCTGTGCCTGTTTACCATCGTGATAATGTGCCTTAAATTCTACCTGTGCATGGTTTTTATCTATTTTTTCTTTGGCTTGTACTACTTCAAGCGTGAGCCATTGATTAGATTTACTCCAGTCAGCAATGGCAGCAACATCCAAGGCCTGTCGCTGTCCAATCGCTGTGGTTTTGACAATATAATCAATTTCATACTTGGCAAATGCGCTATAACGCGAACGCATCAACTGTTCTGCAGTTTGTGCTTTCGCTTGCCCCAAATGCAGCGGTTGGCAACAGCTCAGATACTCACCTACGCCACAGGGACATTTTGTTTCTGACATACATCTTTTCCATAAAAATAGCCCGACAATACAGGCTATTTTAATCAATTATCTTGGTTTAAAGATCATCTGCCGTAATTTAGTTAATCATCGGTATTATTTTCAATTTGCGGAATGATATGGACTTTATCAATCTTATGACCGTCCATCGTCACCACCTCAAAGATATAACCATCGGCTTCAAGTTTGGCCCCACTTTCCGGTAAATGACCCAAATGATGCAAAATATATCCCGACAAGGTGGAATACTGTTCAGAATCGTCAACCAAATCACGACCTAAAAGTAGCGACACATGACGAATATCGGTGGAACCTTCAAGCATCAAAGTGCCGTCTTCCAGACTTTCGGCAGCCGTTTCAAACTCGTCTTCATCCGGGAATTCACCTGCAATTGCTTCAAGTACATCAATTGGTGTCGCAATCCCTTCAATTGAACCGTATTCATTCAAAACAATTGCCAATTGTAACGGTGCCTGACGCAACTGCTCCATCACCATCAGCACTTGCGCATTTTCATGCACAATCACCGGTTCACGTAAGTGACCTTTAAAATTGAGTACACCGGTTTCAATGTATTCATTCATCACCTTATGCGTCAGGACCACACCAGCAATATTGTCCAACTCACCATGCGCCACAATTAAACGTGAATGCGTCATGCTCAATAGCTGTTCTTTAATCGCAGTTTCATCTTCGTCTAAATCAATCCATTCCAATTCAGGGCGCGGTGTCATCACCGATTTCACGGGTCGTTCAGACAGTCCAAGTACGCCTTGCACCATCACACTGTGATAGGCCCCATTTTGTTCATTAAAGACTTCATCAGCAAATGCACGGGTTGCCAGTACATCTTCTGGCTCATTATTTTGCGATTCCGACTTCCCACCGAGCATACGCATCACTGCAGAAGCGGTACGGTAACGTAAGTCCGTCGTCGTCACCATTTTCTCCTGGTTACGGCGCATGGTTTGATTCACAAACTCAACCACCACAGAGAAACCAATTGCAGCGTATAAATAGCCTTTTGGAATATGGTAACCAAAACCTTCAACAATGAGCGAGAAACCAATCATCATCAAGAAGCCCAAACAGAGAATCACCACGGTTGGATGCTTATTGACGAAATCCATCAGCGGTTTCGATGCCCAAAGCATAATACCGACTGCAATCACCACCGCGATCATCATCACAGAAAGGTCTTTCACCATTCCGACTGCGGTAATCACACTGTCTAGAGAAAAAACTGCATCCAGCACCACAATTTGAACAATGACCATCCAGAAAGCGGCATGCACCGGATTTTCTTCTTTCTGTGATTGAACTCCTTCAATACGCTCATGCAGCTCCATGGTGCCTTTAAATAAAAGGAACACACCACCAAACAATAGAATCAAGTCGCGGCCTGAGAAAGGATGCTCCAAAATATGAAACAGTGGCTGGGTTAAGGTCACAACCCAGGCAATAGAAGCCAGCAGAACTAAACGCATACCCAAGGCGAGCAGCAACCCGACAATACGACCGGTATTACGTTGTTCCGGTGGAAGCTTTTCTGCCAAAATGGCAATAAAGACCAGATTGTCGATACCGAGAACAATTTCTAAGACCACTAAAGTGGCCAGTCCAATCCATGCAGATGGATCTGACATCCATTCAAAGATCATTGGATGTTCTCCTGCAAGGGATTAAGGACTGATTTTAGAAGCTGCATATTAAAATCGGTGAATATGCCATGAACAACATTCTGTATAATTTTTGCGGACAAATTGAGATGTTCAGAGCGAGGACAACCACTACTCATGTTGATTCATTTATTGGAAAACAGATTTTTAGTATAGCAAGGTGAACTAGAAATTCATCTTTTTTCAGTACTCCCCCGGTTTTCTCGCAGCAATTTTAACAAATCTTTGCAAACTCTGTTCATGAGCTCACATGCTTTGTCATATTTCCAGCTTAAGCTAGAGCAAGAAAAAATAAAGTGCTATGGTAAAAATATAATGATGAACAGTGTATTAAAAATGACTCCCAAACATAAAAATCCATCTCCTAAAACCACTCAACCTTTAATTGCGCTGTACTGCGGTTCACGTTCAGGCAATAAACCGATTTATCAAGAAAAAGCGATTGCACTGGCTCAAGCGCTAGCAGACCTAGATTTTGGACTGGTCTATGGCGGGGCCAGTATTGGCCTGATGGGACAAGTCGCTGACGCGGTCAGACAACGCGGCGGTCAAACGGTCGGGGTAATTCCTGAATTTATGCTGGATTATGAAATTGCACATAGTCAGCTGACGGAATTGCATATTGTAGACAGCATGCATGAACGCAAAGCCATGATGGCAGAGCGTGCCAGTGCTTTTGTTGCGCTGCCCGGTGGCTTGGGAACATTTGAAGAAATTCTGGAAATTGCCACTTGGGGGCAGTTGAATCAGCATCAAAAACCCATGATGCTGTATAACGTGAATGGCTTTTACGATGCCTTAATTGCCCAGCTTGATCATGCGGTCAGTGAAGGCTTTTTACCGCCACAGCATCGGGCGAAACTGATTGTTTGTAATCATGCAGATCAAATTATCAATGCGATTAAAAATCTGGGTGCTCCAAAACACTTTGCCATTTAAAGCGAGCACTTAAAGCCAAAATCTGAATATTAAAAAAGCGAGCCCAGAGTTCGCTTTTTTAATTGCCCTGTCTACGTTATAAATTTGAAATAAAATTATAGAACCAAGGCAAAGTGGTGGCGAGAACTATACTGATGATTAAACCGCCCATCAGCTTCATCGCATCTTTACTGACGTTACGTGAAGTTCGATATTTATTCACTTCAGCCAGATGCATCGACATCGCAAATTCGCGACCCGCCAGCAGCCCCAGGAACACCCAAGTGGTACTCATTGGAATATTGCTCCACTCTTTGAAGACCAGCAAAATAATGGCGTAGATAAAGTCAATGATAGTCGCGGAACGGATATCGGCAACACCGGTTTTAGTGTCGATAATTTTTTGGATCGCACCGCCACGTTGGTAGAAAATCATGCCCAATAAAATGACAAAAACCAAAATCGCAAAAATCAAAAATTCCAGCGGAACCTGACGCGGTACATAAACAAAGATATTGGCCAGATCCTGAATCAGCCATTGGCTCCACAGAAATGCCGTAGATACCCATTGCAGTCCAATCCAGATATGCGAAGGTTTATGCTCTCGGGTTTTACTGAAATAAACCGAAATGCCTTTAATCACAAAGCGATAAACAATGATTGCCACTACAAAGGCGACAGCATAGCCCATCATCGATTTGGTCAGCATTGACCCCAAACTGCTCGGTGAAAAAATGGTCAAGACTAAAAAGGTGGTACTGACCGGAATCCCGTATTTGGTCAAAAAAATCAGCAATATAGGCGGAACAATATACAGCCAGGTAATTCCACCCTCGGGAAAAGGAATGGTTTCTAGACGACCGTAAGAGGCATCACCAACACCAGAAGCCCACCAGCCATAAAGCAACACCACGCTTAAAATACTGCTGGTATAGAGCCACAGTATCCACCACGGACGATGGGCATTGGATGAAATAAAGGTACCTAAAGTCTGTGGCACATCATTTCCGACAATTGAATACGCGGCCAGACAGAAGCCAACAATCATCAAAATTTCGATTGTCATAACAACAAAACCTTTTTCACCAATTAAAAGACCCATCCAGCACAACTGAAGGGTGCGCCAGATTATGACATAACCGTGACAAGATTGAACGAAAGTCGTAAAAAAAGCACCGTAGTGCTTTTTTTTAAATTATATTTTTTTATTTTAAACGAACCTGATAAATTGCAGTCGAACCACTCACTTCATTACCCACAACCAACAAAGGCTGACCATTCGGCGAGTCTTTTGCGGCAATGAAAATTAGACCTTCAGGACCTAAATCTCCCTGTTTGGTAATATCCGTTTGACTAACATCTCGGTCATTAAAATACTGTACAAATTTGGCTTGCTGCGGTTGGCTAATGTCATACACCATAATACCGCTGGCACGCTCCAGTCCAATAAATGCAAAAGTCTTTTTACCAATTTGACCAATTGTAATGCCTTCAGGCTCTGGTCCTTTATTGTCACTACGGTCATCAAATTTAAAGGCTTCGTGGTTGCTATTAAATTGGTTCGGGAACAATTCCGCAATTTTACGTTCAAATTCACTGCCAGAGTCCCAGATAATTTGACGACTTTCAGGATCGACAATACTGAATGAACGACCACCATAGGTATACAGTTTGTCATACACCAACTTGCCGTCTTCAAGCACGGGTTGTCCCGAAGCATCACGTTTAAAGCCTTGCGTCCAGCTAATGGTCAAGCGCCCAATCTGCGAGTCTTTAATTAAGTTATCCGCACAGACCTCGGTCGCATTGTCAGTGACACACGGCTTAAATACCGTTGGATCTAATTTCGCACCGCTCACACCTGGTACCAAATGGCGTAAATGCGCTGCATAATCACCTTTTAAATCAAAACCCGCCTTTTTAAATAAATGCTTCACGCGAATTTCTTCGGCATAACCTTGGGTTAAATCATCGCCATTGAAGTAAAGAGCTTCATCTTTCAGCCATTCACGCGCATCGCCTTCATTGGCGGTAACCAAATAGCTTTTACCCTTCACCTGATAATGTGCAATCGCATCTGGCATATACATGCCATACAACCCAGGCCATGACTTGATGTTGATTATGCCGTCATCTTTGGCACAGCTCGCTATTAACTGCCCTTGGCTATCTGTCGCACCCACCACGCAGTCTCGGTCGCTGCCATCCAAAGCATTTTCAGGCAAGCCATAATCTTTACTGCCCATTGGAAAAATATTGACAAATTCATCTTTGACCAAATCTAAAACCGCAATGGCATTATTTTCCTGCAAGCTGACCCATGCTGTTTTGCCATCTTGACTCACCGCAATATATTCGGGCTCTAAGTCTTTTGCTACGCTTGTGATTTGCAGACCTTTGCTTGCGACTTCTGCATAATGCTCGGTTGCAGGACCAAAAATTCTTACGCCTGCATCAAGCAGACTTTGTTTCTGGGTATTCCACGCTTGGAAATTGGCTGATTTTACTGTCGGCTTGGTGATATCTTTGATATTAATAATACTCACAGAACCTTCAGGATCCACTGCATAGCCTTCATTCGGCTCACCTTCATTTGCCACCAAAACCTTCTTGCTGTCTGGCGTAAACACCAACATATCCGGCAATGCCCCAACCTCAACCTGACTAATAAAAGTTAAATCTTTGGCATTAAAAAAAGCGACGATACCATTGTCCGTTTTATTCTTGGCTTGAACGGCTAAAGCGACAATGCCCTGATACACTGCAACGCTATTCACTTCTGATTCTGCCAAATATGCACGTGCAGATAATTCCCCAATATGCACAGGGTTTTCAGGCTGTGTCATATCTAGCACATCGACCATACCCTTTTTGGCATTCACTACAAATAGACGTTTGCTCGCAGCATCATAGGCCGGAATTTCTGCCGCGCTTGCACCAAAGATGCCTGATTCATAACGACCAATTTTGACTAATTCAATACTTTCGGGGGTAGTTTCTTCCACTACTGGCGGTACAGTCACCTGCGTCTCGTCCTGACTATCGTTACACGCCACCAACCCCACTGAAAGCATGGCCAACACCAATGCTGAAAACTGTATTTTCATTTTTTAATTCATCATTTATAAGAATGTGACCAATTTATAAACATGCTGTTGCAGTGGCATGAATCTTTGATTGCAGTTTGATTGCAATCCCTCCCCCGTAATTGTGAAAAGCTTTTACTACATCAGCGTTGAATTATTGCTTTAAACTGTATAAAAATCTCAGCCTTACAAAAATTATGAACGCCACGCCATCGCATCAAGCCTTACAACCTGAATTTAGACTGTTGGTCTTTTTAGTGTCTATTGGTTTTTTTATGCAAGGTTTGGACACCACCATCGTCAATACTGCTCTTCCCGCTATGGCAGTAAGTTTAGGTGAAGATCCCCTCCAGATGCATAGTGTCGTGGTGGCTTATGTACTTTCCGTGGCTGCCTGTATTCCACTCAGTGGCTGGCTCGCAGACCGATTTGGTGTACGCAATACCTACTTTAGCGCAATTATTATCTTTACCTTGGCATCATTAGGGTGTGGACTTGCCAACAGCTTAAATGAACTACTGGCATATCGGATTATTCAAGGGATTGGCGGGGCGTTATTGTTACCTGTCGGTCGTCTGGCTATGCTCAAGGTCATTCCGCGTACCCAATTTTTATCGGCCATGAGCTTAATGAGCCTTGCCGGACTGATGGGCCCACTCATCGGCCCAACGCTGGGTGGATGGATGGTAGAAGTGGCGACCTGGCACTGGATCTTTTTAATTAATATCCCCATGGGTCTTTTAGGTTGTTTAATCACAGTTAAAGCTATGCCGAATGTGACTGAACCGAGTGTTAAATCATTCGACTTTTCCGGTTTTATACTGTTGGTGATCGCCATGGTTGGCGTTTCAATGGGGATCGAAAAATTTTCTAGTCCACATCACCCCCTCTGGTGGAGTGGTGGATTAATCACTGCGGGTTTAATGGCAGCGGCCATTTACGCTTATCATGCCCATAGTCATCAAAATGCACTATTCCGCAGTAAATTATTTAGTAATCAAATTTATGCGATTGGGATTGTGGGTAATTTCTTTGCCCGCTTGGGTGGCAATGCCATGCCTTTTTTAATTCCCTTGATGTTGCAAGTCGCATTCGGTTTTGAGCCATTTATAACTGGTCTGTTGATGATTCCGACCGTGCTGGGTTCTTTAGCCTCTAAACCGGTTATCCGGCAAATTATTCAGCGCTTTGGCTACCGTAAAGTGTTGCTGGTCAATACCTTATTGGTCGGCGCTTGTATTGCCAGCTTCGCCCTCACTACGGCGGACACGCCTATCTGGTTGCGCGCTTTGCACTTTTTTATCTTTGGTATGCTGAATTCGCTGCAATTTGTATCCATGAATACCCTAACTTTGAAGGATTTACCGCAACAGGATGCCAGTAGTGGCAACAGTTTCTTATCGATGATCATGATGGTATCGATGAGTATTGGCGTGGCTTTGGCAGGAACCTTGGTTAATGTTTTCACAGCCTATTATGGCGCCGACCATATTACTACGGCGTTCCATAGCACCTTAATTTTACTGGGCTGTATTAACATCATTACTGCCTGCATTTTTTGGCGTATTCCGCGTAATACGCCTGTTTAACTGGATTGAAGAAACAACGTGATCTGAAGCTTCAGATCGCGTTATCATGTGCTCGATCAATCATCCCATAAATTATGTATGCCTAAAAAACGATTAGCCCAGAACAGCCATAAAAAGCTTTACGCCTCTTGCGCAGGCTTGGTGCTGATTTTTGTCGCAATCGTCATTTACGTTTTTGTGTTGCACCATAATCCTGCTTCGGCACAAGAATATCCGGTCAAAGGTTTTGATGTGTCACATCATCAAGGCGATATTCAATGGAAACAGATTTCCCCGAAAAGCTATCAATTTGTTTATCTGAAAGCTACAGAAGGTGGTGATTTTAAAGATCGAAAATTTCAGGACTATTGGTTGCAAGCACGTGAAAATGGCCTGATGGTGGGTGCCTATCATTTTTATCGTTTATGCCGTGATGGCGAAATTCAGGCGCAAAATTTTATTGAAACCGTGCCCAATAAAGCCGATGCCTTGCCGCCGGTAATTGATCTGGAATATGACAGCAATTGCATCAATACCTACACCAAGGAACAACTACTGAAAGAAATTCAGGTCATGCATGATCGACTGTATCAGCATTATGGCAAACAACCGATTTTCTATATTTCCAAGTCATTTTATAATATTATTTTGGCTGGGGAATTTTCTAAAACGCCGCTATGGGTACGTGAATATCAAGGGAAACCAGACTTAAAAGGCAAGCCGAAATGGCTGTTCTGGCAGCATACCAATCAGGGCACCATTAAGGGCATTCCCAGAGTTGTCGACTTAAATGTGTTTAATGGTGATGAGTCAGACTGGATCAACTTTTTACAACGAAATGGCATCCATCCATTAAAAAATGTTGAAAATTTACCGAAAAAAATAACAAGATAAGTCCACATCATTCATCAGAATAAAAATAATAAGCCACTACCAATCGGGAAAATTATATCGATTAAAAAAGGACTGTGGGTTTCATTGGAACTGGTCATTCTGTGTTTGGTGGCTGGCATGGTTTTTTTACTGCAACCTTCCGGTCAAATGTCTAATTTTCAAAAGTGGCAATATCAGCCATCTGAAAAATCTTCTGCACCTCCAACGCTTGAGGTTAAATTTTTTGGTGTTTCGACGCTGCTTTTTGAGGATGGCCAAACTCAGATTTTGATTGATGGATTCTTTAGTCATCCTTACTATCTCAAGTCCTGTTTCAGAAAATTAAAAGTCAGCCTGAAGTGATCCAGCGGATAATTCAGCAACAGCACTTACAGCGCACACAGGCGATTTTAATGACTCATTCACATTATGATCATGCGCTGGATATTTATTGCCGAGCTTGGCGGACGACTTCCAAATACGAAAATTCTCGGTTCAAGCAGTACTTTAAATATTGCCCGGGACAGGTTGCAGAGCAGTAACTCATCTAGGTTCAACCCTTACAGCCCATGTTCTTCGGTCAGTTCAAAGTCACGGCCATTGCTTCGCAACATACCCCGGCGACGGTGGTGAATAATGATTTGGGGGAGGAAATTTCCCGACCACTGCCACAACCCGCCCGCTTTTCTGAATTTAAAGAAGGTCATAGCTTTGATTATTTAATTGAACATCAAGGTCATAAAATTTTAATTAAAGCCAGTACCGGTGCTGTTCCTGATCAATTCAGACATTTAAAGGTCGATACTTTATTTTTAGGCATTGCCCAACTGTCACGCCAGTCGCCTGAATTTCAGCGAAACTATCTGGATCAAACCCTTAAAACCTTAAAACCCAAAGTGGTGGTGCCTCTCCATTGGGATGACTTTTTCAAACCTGTGGATCAGCCTTTAGAATTTCTGCCTTATCTGGCTGATAATACAAACAAAAGCTTAAAAATTCTGATTCAAGCAGCTGAACAACAAAAAATTCAACTGGTTTTACTCATTCAGCCTGTGTCGTATCCACTTGATACTGCGCTACAATCTCAGCCATGAAGATGAGATACTGAACACCTCAGCGTATTAAGCGCACAATGTATAGCTGCATGAGAAAAATCATTCACATCGACATGGATGCCTTTTATGCATCCGTAGAACTCAAAGACCGACCCGATTTAAAGCATTTACCTGTGGTGGTTTCCTCGCACCATCCACGCGCTGTGGTTTATGCTGCCTCCTATCCCGCACGTGAGTTTGGTCTGCGCTCTGCCATGTCGATGTCACAAGCCAAAAAACGCTGTCCTCAAGTGATCGTAATTGAGCCGAATTTTGAAAAATATCGTACGATCTCGGTTCAGATTCATCAGATTTTTCAGCGCTATACACCGCTTATTGAACCGCTTTCTTTAGATGAAGCCTATTTGGATGTCACAGACAATTTACAGAACATTCCCAGTGCCACAGAAATTGCCATGCGGATACGAGAAGATATTTTTCAATCCACTGGCTTAACAGCATCGGCCGGTGTCGCTCCAAATAAGTTTTTAGCTAAAATTGCTTCAGACTGGAATAAACCGAATGGCATCTGTGTGATTAAACCCTCACAGGTGCAAACTTTTATTCAACATTTGCCGCTGAAAAAAATTCCGGGTGTCGGTAAAGTGACCCAAGAAAAACTCAAAATTTTGCAATTGGAAACTTTGGGCGATTTACAGAAAATTGAAGAAACGGTGCTAATTCAGCATTTTGGAAAATACGGCAGGCAGCTTTTCCTCTATGCCCAAGGGATTGATGAGCGACCGGTGCAAGCTGAACGGGAACGCCAGCAAATTTCTAAAGAAACCACCTTTGATAATGATCTGACTTTAACCCAATGCCAGAACTATTGGTTCAAACTGATGGATCAAGTCTGGCAAAGTTTAGAGAAAAAACAACTCTGTGCACGTGGTGTTTCTGCCAAACTAAAACTTAAAAATTTCCAGGTTTTACAACACAGCAAAAGTTTTAAACAGCCCTTGGAAAATCAAAAGCAACTTGAAGATGTGCTTCAGCAATTGCTAATCGAAATGCAGATTCCTGAACATTTTCAATTCCGCTTAATTGGCGTGGGGGTTTACCAACTTTCAGACCAACTAGATCAGCCTCAGCTTTCACTCTGGTAACCAATTGAGTATTTTTCAATCAAAAGAATAAAATTAGACCAATTGATTACACACGAATTGTATTTTTGCGGTACTCTATTGGCGCGATGCATTTATCCATGTAGCCGCTGAGATGCTAGAAATCACCTTTACTTTTAGCATGCTGTCCTGTGATTGGCGTGACGATCAAATCCGAATATTACAGGGCAACTCTGTTGTAAACCATGGAATCCCCTCCTGCATATTTTCTGCGAATATCCCGATAAATCTTCAAGTATAATACCTCGGTTAAGCCACTCTAAATAATTTCATTGGTACGGTTATCGATGGGTAGAATTTTCTACTGTATGGCATTATTACTCTACTCATTTTTAAAAACCATTTTCCCCGTATTGATTGCAATATAAATATCTTGTTTATCGTCCTTTTATACCCAAAATTTAGGATTAATCTCATGACTGTTCAACGTTTACATGTTTCCAAACGCTTTTCTGAAATTGCGATTTCAGGCAATCTGGTTCATCTTGCAGGTCAGCTTGCTTCGGACTTTAATTTAGATATTAAAGGACAAACTCAACAAACTCTGGATATTATTGATCAATTTCTTGAAGATGCCGGTACGGACAAAAGCCAGATCCTGTCAGTCACCATTTATTTGAAAGATATTGAAAAAGATTATGCTGCTTTTAATGAGGTCTGGGATACTTGGGTTGCAGATATTGAAGCTCTTCCCCGCACCTGTGTTGAAGCCAAGCTGTATGACCCACGTGTTCTGGTTGAGCTGACTGTCACTGCTGTTCGTGCGGCGAATTAAAGCAAAAATAAACAAGCATGAAAGTATAGACATTCATGCTTGTTGTTATTAACCCAAGATGCGAATTTTTTTCCGTTCCAACTCAGGATAAAAACTATACTTTTTTGGGGTAATTTCAGCCTGTATATCTAATAAATTATGAGTAGATTTTTCAAGCAGGAAATCTTGTCTCAACTGATAATATTCAGGTACATCTTCATAACGAATCACACGATATCCCGCCATAGCCAATAACGCATCCTGATATTGGGAATTCTGCTGACGTTTTAATATCATGGGATCATCTAGTGCAATAATGGCGGTCACTTGATGATGTTCATCAAGCACAACAAAATCTGCCACCATATTACGATATTTATAGCGGGTACGAGAGTATTTGGTCGTCAATAACGCATCAAATGAGACATGAGCTAACACCGTACTCTGTGGCAATATTCCCTTGAGTCGGGTATAGGTTAGTTGTTCACTAATATTAAAAATAGCCCTTTGCTTTAAAGCACTATCTTGCTGTCTGGTGCCGGTTTCCAGACTTTTCCAAGCCATCATCAGCACACACAATAGGAGTAAACTCCCGATCAAAATGTAAATCATCATCCTCTTAGTCCTTTAAATTTTTTTATAATCTGTCCGGTGTCACACCGATTGTTGTAAAAGTTAGTATACCGCTAGTATTTTTATAAATATTTTAAGCAAACAAACTTCATTTAATGATGACAAAATCATTATAAAAACTGACAAAAAATTGCAGTTCTTTTATTTGTATCATAGATGTCTAAATGAATCCTTCATTAGACACTGAAATAGGGTATATCAAGGTTTAGCACCGATGCAACTATACTTTTAGCTATTGTCCTACAATTCCGATGAGCAACTTAATTACTGTTATTTTTTAATGAATTATAAAAAAGAACGCTTAAGCGTTCTTTTTCATTTTTTAAATCAAGCTTTCGATTTCGGCTTAGACTTACCTTTTACTTTAGGCCCACCAAACGGTTTTTTAGCATCACCTGTTTCGCGGGGAGGCAAACCGGTATGCTGAGTCAAAATCTGACCTTTCTCAGGACGTTTTTTGGTATTTGACGGACGTGATGGATTCGCTGCCGAATGATTACGAGCAACATGATCACCGCTACGTTTTTGCGAATCACCAGCAACAGTCGAATTTTTCTTACGAGCCGATTGATACTGACCTTCGGTACCGGCAGGCTGATAAGTGGGAATCAAATGCTGTTTCGAGTTACCAATCAGGTCTGAACGACCCATTTCTCTTAATGCTTCACGCAACAATGGCCAGTTATTCGAATCATGGTAACGCAAGAATGCTTTATGCAAACGACGACGCTTGTCCCCTTTCACAATGTCCACATTTTCAGTATAACGGGCCACTTTCGCCAACGGGTTTTTACCCGTGTGGTACATGGTGGTTGCTGTTGCCATCGGTGAAGGATAGAACGTCTGTACCTGATCGGCACGGAAACCATTTTTCTTCAACCAAACCGCTAAGTTCATCATGTCGTAATCGGTGGTACCCGGATGCGCCGCAATGAAGTAAGGAATGAGGTACTGTTCTTTGCCTGCTTCCTTGCTAAAACGGTCAAACATCTGTTTGAAGCGATCATAGGTACCCATACCCGGCTTCATCATCTTCGACAATGGACCTTTTTCGGTATGTTCCGGCGCAATTTTCAGATAACCACCGACGTGATGCTGAACCAGTTCTTTCACATATTCAGGGTTCAACACAGCTAGGTCATAACGTAAACCTGAACCAATCAAAATCTTTTTAATGCCTTTTAATTCACGTGCTTTACGATACAACTGCGTCAATGGTGCATGGTCGGTATGCAAGTTTTGACAAACGCCTGGGAATACACAGGATGGTTTACGACAGTTTTTCTCAATTTCAGGATCTTTACACTGCAAACGATACATGTTCGCAGTCGGTCCACCTAAATCCGAAATAATGCCGGTAAATCCAGGAGCCGTATCACGAATTTTTTCCACTTCACGTAAAATCGATTCTTCAGAACGGTTTTGAATAATACGACCTTCATGCTCGGTAATTGAACAGAAAGTACAGCCGCCGAAACAGCCACGCATGATATTTACAGAGAATTTAATCATGTCAAAAGCAGGAAAACGTGCCTCACCATAAGCTGGATGTGGCAGACGTGCATAAGGCAAGTCAAACACATAATCCATTTCTTCCGTAGTCAACGGAATTGGTGGCGCATTTAACCAGACATCACGCTCACCATGTTTTTGTACCATGGCACGCGCATTTCCGGGATTGGTTTCCAAATGCAAAATACGGTTGGCATGGGCATATAAAACTGGATCACTGGCAACTTCTTCAAATGCCGGTAAACGAATCACAGCCAGTTCACGTGGCGGTAATTTATGTTTAATGGCTTTTGATGGTGCAGCTTGAAGCTGAACAATTTGCGTATCGGCATCCAGATTATCCCCTTCTCGGATAATTGGATTGGCAACCAGTTCTTTTTGGAAATTTTGATATTGAGTTAAAGAATTACCTTTATCTTTTTCTATTTCACATCCGTCTAAATCTTCAGTCATCACATACGGATTGATGATTGGATCAACACGTCCAATGCTATCCACATCATTGGATGCAATTTCTACAAACTTGGCTTTAGAGGCGCGGTTATGTTTATTCACAATAAATGCAGTACCACGAACATCGGTAATTTCGTGGATTTTTTCACCTTTGGCCAAACGGTGCATCACTTCAGTAATAGAGCGTTCGCCATTACCATACATCAATAAATCGGCTTTTGAATCCATCAACACCGAGCGACGGACTTTGTCTGACCAGTAATCATAATGGGCAATACGACGCAATGATGCTTCAATACCACCTAACAGTACGGGTACGTCAGGAAATGCTTCACGGCAACGCTGACAATAAACAGTTGCTGCACGGTCTGGACGTTTATTCGGCTGATTATCTGGCGAATAAGCATCATCGGAACGAATTTTACGGTCAGCCGTATAACGGTTGATCATGGAATCCATATTGCCTGCGGTCACGCCCCAAGCAATGGTCGGCTTACCCAATACGCGGAATGCTTCAGGATCAGTCCAATCTGGCTGGGCGATAATCCCCACACGGAAGCCTTGCGCTTCAAGGGTACGTCCAATAATGCCTGAACAGAAAGATGGGTGGTCGATATAGGCATCGCCACAAACTAAAATAAAGTCACAGGCATCCCAGCCGAGTAGATCCATTTCCTCGCGCGACATCGGCAAAAATGGTGCGGGTTCAAAACAAGACGCCCAATATTTGTCGTAATCAAACAACGCGGTCGGCGCTGTCTGTGCGGTATAAGCTGTAGACATGGCTAGCAAATTCTCGGCTGGCAGATGGAAGATCTTAAAATGAGATCAAAGATGAAAGCCGATCATTTTACCATGAATTCTACTCACTTTCCTGATTAAAAAATATACAAAAACAGTGATTTAAATTTTTAATTTTTGAGGCTTACAAAGATAATCGACGGTAGAGTTTTAGGGTAAAAAATAATCTCCGCATCAGTACACTGCTAATACCCCCATTAAACTACTCTAACCATAGCTTTCCCATGCTAAAACACTACCACTACCTAAAATACTGGATCCCATTTAGTAACTAAACAGATAAAGTGAGGAACCCACTGCACGATATTGCAAGGATTGCACCGATACCCAACTACTTGAGGTGGAATGTGCCGCAAAAAATGAAATGGTGAATAATACTCGTCCCCAATGAGACTACTTCAATCGAAGGAATCAGCATCAGCCATAAACCTACGAGCATGCTCGTACACATTGCATGAAGTACTTTATCTCGACCAAACTTACTCCACCAACTCACTGCACGAGGTGAACTATAAATCCCGGCAATATAAGCAATTGGACCCAAGCCAATCCAAGTTTGTGATAGTTCCAAGGGCTTCTCCAAAAGGTGATAACTTATATAGCTAAACACTGTGACAAAGTATCCCAGCAAAAATAAAAGCTTCGGCAAAAAGTAAGCGAAGCTTCGAGTCAGCCAAATTTTTAACAAAGGACTCTTTAAAACGAGAAAATCGAATCAGATAGGATTTAAAGTTTTTAGACGTTGGTAATACCTTATAAAAAGTCACAGCAATAATTAAATTGAGTCAACCAATAATCAGAGTTGCCGTTTGCCAGGAAATAAAGTCAACAAAACTCCTGCAATGACACACCCACCCATTCCGCCAATTGAGGTACCTGAAATATATAGGCCTAGGGCAAAACCTTCTTTCTTTGCGATCTCTTCACTGATATAAGTCATTGCAACAGCAGCCACCCCACTACTGAATTTCCAATCAATACTCGTGTGCCTAAAAACAATTCTCAAACACGAAATATTGAACTCAAGATTAATAAGCTTGCAGCTAAAAACACTGCCTAAACCATAATTGGTTTACGACCAAACCGATCTGAAATTAAACCGATAAACAATAATCCAATCACAAGTGCAACCGTAGAAAAGGATAAAGGGAAACTACTATACGTAGGAGAAACAGCAAAGGATTTTACAAAAATAGGCATCATCGGTTGCACACAATACAACGATGAGAAAGAGGCAAATCCTGCTAAAAATAATGACCATAAAACAGCAAGAAATGGCTTTAAATCATACTCAATATACGTACGCTCAGAATTTGAATCAGACCTAAGAACTTCCATATGCCTGATACCTCTATTTTTCAATCTATCTAGCCCAAAATGAACTAATGCTTGTAGTATTAATTCTTAGCATAAAAAAAGCCCCTGCATAGCAGGGGCTTTTGGAATAATGAGCTGGCGATGACTTACTCTCACATGGGTAACCC
>NZ_JAFCTF010000009.1:0-148061 GCF_049895885.1 Acinetobacter sp. TSRC1-2 | reverse complement strand
TTGCTGTTTTCTAAATGGGTCAAAAAAATTTAAATATATGAAAAACAAAGGTTTTATAAAGCGCATTTCGTATAAGCACCATTATGTTAAATGGAGAGCTTTTATAAATTATTAATTTTAAAGTCTTCTAATGTTTTGCCTTTTTCATCTAATAAATTATGAACAAACTCAGGATCTAATTTGAGCATAAGTTCAAGAGCATCATGGATTTTCCAAAATTGTAATTTAGGATGATCTATTATTTGGATTAAATGATTTCTTATCAAAGGAATATATTCACTATATTTATACTTTTCAATTACCCAAAATACACCTGCAATATCAAATGGTTGGGTATTAGATTTTTCGATAATTTTTTTTATAGGAGGGAATATTTTAATTCGTGCCTGCTCACCAAATCCTAAATCAGATTGGGTTGCCCAATAGCTCACAAAAGCACTAAGTACATGCTGAAGAGTATCATCATAACCATGTAAACGATGATCTATACAACCATCTAATTTATTATCATCTGATAAATTTACTAACGCATCAAAACCAGAGGCTTGCCCCCAGTGGGTCAAAAGTTTTGCTGCTTTAAATACAATATCTTCATCAGATGAGTTAAGTAGATCTTTTAACTTTTTTATACGATCTTCAGAAATATCTTCTAAGTCTAATTCTTCAACTAGATCTGTATCTGCATGTGTAGGAATATCATAAAGTAGATTTGAGATTTCTTTATCCATAATAATTCCGTATATAAGGATTTTTTAACAGAGCTAAAATTAACATAATACACCTTATATGAAATCCTTTTATTATTCATTTAAAATCATTTGTTTAACTATGATTAAAGAGCGTAATTTGCAAAAATCGGTTTTTTTAAATGATATATAACGTTTCCTGCCTAAGACTTGATTATTTTTTACAATTTTAATCAGTCAAACTCTACCAACACTCACATATTTCCATATTTTCTGTTGTTAGAGCCAACTCGAATAATACTTCTAGATTAAAATCATAATTTACTTAGGCTATTTTAAAACTAAAATCATCTTATGATGAACTTAGTGAGAGTTAATCTACCCAATTCACAATTGGAAACTTATGTGTTTCATTTTCAAACTCAGCACTCTGCCAGACATCCAGCATTGGAATTTTGACATCCGTTGCTAGGGGTAATTTCTTTGGATTAAATTGCATATGAGATAAGTCCTCTCCCCATGCAATCAGATCTACATCCAAAGAAATTTGATGCGCTGGACGTACACGACCTGATTCATCTTCCATTTTTTTGAGAATGGAGGTCATTTCTTCAACACTCATTTTACTTTTAAGCAAACACGCCGCATTCCAATAATCTGCACCCACACCATCGCGACATGGAATTAAATAAATTTCAGAAAATTGGACCTGTCCAATTTCAGCAAGCTGGGCAAATGCCTGCTTAAAATGGTGTTCAGGATGACAATTACTCGCCAGAGCTAAGGCGAATATCGTTTCGGTGGCGTTCAAGACGAATTCCTACAGAATTTGCTTGCGCGATAATGGCAGGCTTACGGATCGTAATCATAATCGATTCAACTGCAGGAAAGGTAGTAAAAAGCACATTTAGAACCAGCTTTGCTGCATGTTCAATCAATTTCGGCTGTGCTTTTTGAATGACAGTGGCAGAAATTTCGCAAATTTCCGCATAATTCAACGTATGTTCCAGTGCATCAGAATTAGAGGCTTGTTCCAAACTGGTCTGGATGGTCATATCCAGCATTAAAGGCTGAATGATTTGACGTTCCCAATTGAAACATCCCACCACTGTTTCGACCTTTAAACCTTCAATGATAATTGCATCCATGTTTTTACCTTTAACTGACTTTGATTTTTAAATCTCTCCTTGCGAAACAATGTTTCTCATCGGTTTAAAAAAGGGAAGAGATTTTAAAGTCCTCCCTTTAAAAAAGACGAATTTAAGGAGGTTTATTCCTATTCAAATTTAATGTTTTAACAACACGTTTGGATCAAGAGTTTGCACCATTTGTAGTCTTTGGTCTGCATAAATATCGGTATATGGAGCAAGGATGCGCATAAAGCGATCGAAATACAGCATTTGTTTAAACAGCAAGGCAAAATCGCGTGGGAAGCGAATACCGTGACGCTCACCGACTCCCACCATATCCATCATGATGTCATTTAAATCTGCAGGGTTTGAAGTGAGTAATTCTTGCGGATCGGCAAGTAATACACCACTGAACAGACGTTCCAAATCCGCTGCCAGAACTTGAGTATCAATTTTCTTGTCAGTCATGCCCATTTTCAGCATGTTTTCTGCCATCAAGTTGTAATCGGTTTTTTGCAGTGCATCCATAAAGGCAATACAGGCTGTCCATACCTCAGGATTAAGCTGACCGACAATACCAAAATCGATAAAACCAACACGACCATCTTCAAGCAACATCAGATTGCCTGCATGTAAATCTGCATGGAAGCTATTACACATCATCAAACTACCAAACCAGGTATTCATGGCGGTAATTAAAACTTGTGATGGATCTTTAGAGACTTTTTTAACCACGTCAAAATCGGTCAATGGTACACCATACAAGCGCTGCATAGTCAGCACACGGCGGGTTGAATATTGATGATAAACTTTCGGTGCAGTCGCTTTTGAGTTTTGCGTCACATTTAGATAATTAACGAAGTCATCCAGATTTTGTGCTTCTTCAATAAAGTCGACTTCACGCACCATACGGGTCTTAATTTCATCAACAATATCGGCAAGTGATGCAAACTTTACTTTCGGTACGGCTTTTTCTAAAACTTTGGTTGCCCAGTGCAATACATTCAAGTCGGTATATAGAATGGTTTCTACGCCCGGCTTTTGCACTTTAATGACGACATCTTCACCGGTCACCAGTCTAGCTGCGTGAACTTGTGCAATAGAGGCTGAAGCTAAAGGCTTTTCGTCAATAGAGACAAAGATTTCATCTAAATTTCTGCCTGCAAATTCAGAGGCCAAAACCCCTTGCACATAACTAAATGGCAAAGATGGAGTCTGATCTAAACAGCCCTGAAATTCCTCGACATATTCACGTGGGAACAATGAAGGTGTACTGGCAATAAACTGCCCAAGTTTAATGTAAGTTGAACCGAGCGATTCAAAAGTTTCACGCATCAGTTTTGCGTTACTTGGTTTTTCTGTGGCGTATTTAATGCCGGCTTTTGCTGCAATGACAGCTGTTTCCCCAACACGGGCAACTGAACGCAGTCCATCCAACCAGATATTGTTTTTCATAATGTCTAAGTAGAATTAAATTGTAGTGAGTGTAGCAAAAAAATATGCGCTTGCAGGCTTATCTTGCCTGACAGATTGGACAATCTGTATCTTTTTCGAAAGTAAGCAAACGTTGTTTCATGTTTAAACCATCCCAAAGCATCAGTTTTTGCTTCAGTGGAGTTTTGCCCAAACCCAAATAAAGTAAGGCATGATGCGCTTGCAAACTCGCCATCACATTCGGCGTGGTCGCTAATACCCCTGAATCTGCACAGCGCAGGTTTTCATTGGTATGCTGTTCTTTGGGAAATAGACATTCATAACACGCCGATTCCCCTTCAACCATAAACAGTTGTCCCTGAAAACCAATCGCTGAGGCACTGATTAAGGGTACATTGAATTGTTTACAGGTTTGGTTGACGAGGTAACGTGTGGTGAAATTGTCACAACCATCCAAGACTAAATCTTGAGTTGAAATGAGTTGTGCTGCATTATTTTCATCCAGTTTTACAGTTTGTGACTCAACACGGATATGCGGATTAATCTGTTTTAAGCGTTTAGCCAGTATTTCGGATTTATAGAATCCAATATTTTCTTCTACATAGGCTATTTGACGTTGCAAATTACTCATCTCAATCGTGTCGGCATCAATTAAGGTAATTTGCCCCACACCTGCACGCGCTAGAAGTTCTGCTGTTGTACAACCGATTCCACCGCAACCGACAATTAAGACATTGGCAAGTTTCAGTTTTTCCTGTGCTTCGATGTCCCAGCCATCAAGCAAAATTTGACGGCTATAGAGATGCATTTCTTCATCATTTAACTCTAGGTCCATATCGAGTAGGTTGGTCACTTCATTATCCTGTCTAAACTTTATGAGTCATAAAAACAAGCAAGGATTATAGGATAAGAAGCTTTACTACTTCATCATTAAAATTAATAAAATCATCCATCCAAAACTAATCACTCTAGACAAAGTAGTATGACCTTGCCTTAAGGTAAACCAAGAAAATATATAAGGAAGAAAAAAAATCCCTAGCCCAAGTAGAGTTGATACTTCGCGACTGCCATTCTGATACGCATAATTTAATGGAGGTAACATATTATTAAATAATGTTTAAGGCTGTTCTCTTTTTTCTCGCAGGTTAGTGGTTTTTTTAAATGGTTGATGTGAGCTATAGGAAAGTCCTGTACCCGGTATGCCAACTGTAGTTCTTGTACCTTTTTTCCCTACACTTACTCGTGTACCTTTTCCACCTACAGAAACACTACTTATCCCTTTCTTCCCCACATTCAAACGAACACCCGGAGCAATTTTAAAACTTTTACGAAAATTTAATCCCATAAAACAGCCTTATCTACAAATTCTCTTAGAGCCACTAATTGAACCATCATGACAAACAAATTTTGCTCCCTGACAGTGACTAATACCACTTTTTTTTCCCCGAACAAGGTTAACGACCTTTTCCTGCTTCTACAGATGTACTCACACATACAACGAATAGGCTTAAATACAATATTTTACTCATCCTCATCCCTAATAAAACTTAAGATACTAATTTTAAATAAAAAATAAAGATTACCATTCTCTATATGTTTTTTATTATTTCAAGTATTACTGCATATGTTTTCGAAATAAAAAAGCACCCTTTCGGGTGCGAGAGCATGAAACTTTAAAAACTAAAAATAGTTAGCTGACTTTTTAAATCCCCTGCATTTTGGCAATTTCCTGCTGCTTCAATAAATTTCTTTGAATTTTACCACTTGAAGTTTTAGGTAAAGCTTCTACAAATTCAATCTCTTTTGGATACGCATGTTTAGACAAACGGGAACGTACATATTCCTGAAGTTTATGGCTTAACTCATTTGAAGCTGAAAATTGCGGTTTAAGGACCACAAAAGCTTTGACTACTTCTGTGCGTTCCGGGTCTGGTTTGCCAATGACTGCAGATTCCAAGACCTCTGCACATTCCAGCAAAGTGCTTTCCACATCGAATGGACCTACACGATAGCCTGACGTTGTAATGACATCGTCAGAACGACCAATAAAATCCACTCCACCAAACTCATTTAATTTAACCGTATCGCCAGTTAAATAATAATGACCGACAAAGGATTTACGGTTATGTCCGTCATAACCTTTAAACCAAGCCAATGGTGATTGTGAATTATCAATCGCAAGTATTCCAATACCGCCTTTTTCCATTTCTTGATGATCTTTATTCAATACTGCAAAGCGATGCCCCGGAATGGCATAACCCGCTGAACCGACTTTCTTTTCATGTTCTAAAGCATGATGATTGGCAATTACCATTCCCAGTTCAGTCTGTCCATATTGATCATAAATATTTACGTTTAAATCATGGTTAAACCAGTGAATAACTTCAGGTGTTAAAGGCTCACCTGCACTACTCACCACACGCAAATGCTGTTTAATGGATGGATCAAATTTTTCCTTAAACCCAAAGAACATCCGAAATGCAGTTGGCGATCCGGTCAAATTACTGACTTTATATTTTTGAATGATCTGCACGGCGTTATCTACGCTAAATGCGCGCTCATCCATAATAATGCTATGACCCAAACTCAGAGGCCCGGTAATACCGTAATACAAACCATAAGCCCAACCTGGATCGGCCAGATTCCAGAAAGAATCTTGTTCACGTAAATCCACGGCATACGTCATATAACCTTTAAATGCCAATACTGCCTTTAAAGGGACAGGAACTGATTTTGCCAGACCTGTGGTTCCAGAGGTAAACATCATCAAGAAATCATCTTCAAAAGTTTGCATCACTGGTGTAAAAGACAGAGATTGTTTGGTTAGTTCTGTCCAAAAATCATCATCCTGATGACTTAATGTATTGGTTTGATGCACTGTCAAAATATGAGAAACAGCGATACCATGCAGTTTTGGGCGCTGATCTTCATTGGTCACAATCAATCTTGTTTTAGCGGTATTAATACGATGTTCAATGGCTTTCGACTCGAAGGCTGTAAACAGGGGCTGATAAATCGCACCCATGCGCCATGTCGCTAAAATGGTAATCAGCAATTCAGGCGTACGTGACAATAAACCTGCAACACAGTCACCTGCTTTCAATCCAATTGACGTAAAATAGTTTGCCAATCCTCCAGAAGCTTCTGCAAGTTGCTCAAAAGTCCACTCTGCAGATTCGCCATTTTTACCTTCCCAAATTAAGGCGGTTTTATTTGAACCGAGATAACGCTCGCAGCATTCTACATAGGCATTGACTGACTCAGCTGTACCTATCAGTTGCTGTGCAAGAAAATCGTCAAAATTAAACTCTTGATATGCTTGTTGTAGTGTCTTCATGGCGACAACCTCTCATCCGTTATTTTATTGAACAAAGCTCCTGCTTTGCCGATCCATTTTGCTTATTGTTCTCATTCTAAAAATGCCAAAACTGATTCAGCATTTTTAATCTTTTAGCTTCACTATCAACCTAGATAAACATGATTTATCACCTCCTGCAATTTCCTTATCCATCAGAAAATATGCAAGATTTGAGCACCGACTAAAGTCTGAAATTCAACCATAATTAGATCGATATTTAAATTTTAGTGACTTCACGTGCAATGACCAGACGCTGAATATCTGATGCCCCTTCATAAATCTGGCTGACCCGTACATCGCGGTAAATGCGCTCTACCGGAAAATCAGACACATAACCATAACCACCATGAATTTGAATGGCATCAGAGCACACACGTTCTGCCATGGTTGATGCAAACAGCTTGGCCATAGAGGCTTCTTTCAAACAAGGCAAACCCGCATCTTTTAAGGTTGCTGCATGGAAAATTAATTGTCGTGCAGCTTCAATTTTCGTCGCCATATCCGCCAGACGAAATGCAACTGCCTGATGCTGAACAATCTCGACCCCAAATGCTTTGCGCTCATTGGCATATTCCACCGCGGCATCCAGTGCAGCTCGAGCCATCCCTACTGATTGTGCAGCAATACCAATTCGACCCGATTCCAGGTTTGATAATGCAATTTTGTAGCCTTCGCCTTCGTTGCCTAACAAATTCTCGGCCGGAATCCGGCAACTTTCAAAAATGATAGTTGCGGTATCTGAACAATGTTGTCCCATCTTCTCTTCGAGACGTGAAACGATATAGCCTTCTGTATTTGTAGGCACCAAGAAGCAGGAAATCCCTTTTTTCCCTGCCGATTTATCTGTCACAGCAAAAACAATCGCCACTTGTGCATGTTTGCCTGTGGTAATAAATTGTTTGGTGCCATTCAATACCCAAAAACCACCATCGCGTTCTGCCTTGCATTCTAGTGCGCCTGCATCTGAACCCGCTTGTGGTTCAGTTAAACAGAAACATCCAAGCCATTCACCTGTGGCAAGTTTAGTGAGATATTTCTGTTTCTGTTCTTCTGTACCGTAGCGCTGGGTAATGCCGCAAGGAAGCGAATTTTGCACGCTAACGATAGTTGAAATTGCGCCATCACCTGCGGCAATTTCCTCTAAAGCAAGTACAAGCGAGACATAATCCAGGCCTGCACCACCCCATTGTTCGGATACGGTCATACCTAAAGCGCCAAGTTCACCCAGTTCTTTTAATTCTTCAGCAGGAAATCTGGCAGTTTTATCCCGTTCTGCGGCAGTGGGTTTCAGCTTGTTTTGCGAATAATTACGCAACATGTCCTGAACCATTTTTTGTTCATCATTTAAAATCATTGGACTTCCCTTTCTATATCTATTTTATTCATTTCAAGCTTTTTGCTATTTAGATTATTTGGATGTATGTGACGGCGACATGGATGTCGCCTGCGAAACTGAGATACAAGGACGTATCTTCAGTTTCGAAAAGGATTTTTGTTTCTTTTGATCCTTCAAAAGAAAATGAACGCTTATGCAAAGCTATTTAAATCCGACTAAAAATTCGCAGCTATGCAGATCATCATTTTCTATAAAAATCCAAAACCTACTTAGGCTGCATACGAATCGCGCCATCCAAACGAATCACCTCACCATTCAAATAAGTATTTTCAAAAATATGACCCACCAAATGTGCAAACTCTTCTGGTCGTGCCAAACGTGGTGGAAACGGTACCATTTGCCCCAAAGCATCCTGCACATTTTGAGGCATGGCTTTAAGCATTGGCGTTTCCATAATCCCTGGCGCAATGGTCATCACACGAATGGCTTCACGAGCCAGCTCACGTGCCAAAGGCAAGGTCATAGCAACCACAGCACCTTTTGAAGCGGCATAAGCGGACTGACCAATTTGACCGTCGAATGCTGCAACTGAGGCGGTGTTTACAATCACCCCACGTTCTTCCTCACCTGCTTGTAATTGATATTTCGCTATCAAATTTGCAGCAAAGCGAATCATGTTAAATGTGCCGCTCACATTAATATTCAACACTTTCTGGAACATGGCCAAATTATGCATGCCATCACGTCCAAGCACTTTGGCTGAAGGCGCAATACCCGCACAATTCACCAAACCATTCAGCTGACCATATTGCTGTTCAATATTTTCAAAGAATGTTTTTACCGCATGTTCATCGGTCACATCCAGTTTTACAAATACTGAGTTTTCGCCTAAACGCTGCTGCATTT
Organism: Acinetobacter sp. TSRC1-2; assembly: GCF_049895885.1. Taxonomy (NCBI): domain Bacteria; kingdom Pseudomonadati; phylum Pseudomonadota; class Gammaproteobacteria; order Moraxellales; family Moraxellaceae; genus Acinetobacter; species Acinetobacter sp. TSRC1-2. The sequence continues at coordinate 139,211 of NZ_JAFCTF010000009.1, read as the reverse complement.
CTTGACCAAGCTCTTGGTTCATATCAACCATAATGACCTGAGCGCCTTGACCGACCAAATAAGTGGCTGTGGCTGCACCTAAACCTGATGCACCGCCCGTCACTACAAATACTTTTCCTTGAATTTTCATTTTCTATTCCTGTTAATTCTTTGAATAAACACTCGACTTAAGATACAGAGTAAATGCAGTTAAGCTAGAGTACAATTTCCAAACATTGCATCCTCTATGATGGATTTGGACAATCCAAGTCATCGCAGCAAAAATACGAAATATGGATATCTGTACATGAAGGAACAAGACTTAAATTACAGTAAAGGCACGATCTCGATCAGTCTGGTGCATGAAGCACTGCTGTCTGCACATCATCAAGGATTGAATACACAGAATATCCTACTCAAATCCGGTATTCCTGTTGAGTTAATGCAGTCGAGTAAAGCCCGTGTTTCCATTTCCCAATATGCCCAACTTTGGACTGAACTTGCCGATGTCATGAATGACGAATTTTTTGGTATGGACAGTCACCCCATGCGTCGCGGCAGTTTTAAGCTTTTATCAAAGTCTGTCATACACGCAGAAACCTTAGAGAAAGCATTACAGCAGATTTTGCAATTTTTAAATCTGGTCCTGGATGATTTTGCGAGCCAATTATTTGTGCAGGAAAACTATGCTTATATCGTGATTTATGAGAAAAAGCACACCAAAAGAATGTTCAGCTATGCCACCTATTTAATGCTGATCCATGGTTTGATGTGCTGGTTAAGCGGGCAAAGAATTTTACTCAAGCAGATTCAGCTCAAATGCGATGCTCCGCTGGATGATCAAGACTATAAAGTCCGGTTTTGTGAAAATATTCAATATAATAGCAATGAAAACTACATTCAGTTTGATGCCAATTATTTAAATATTCAGATCAAACAAGACAAACAAGCCTGGTATCGCTTCATTCAGCAAACGCCACAGAATTTATTGGTGCGTTTTAAAAATCCGAATTCTATTAGCTCTCAAATCCGTAAACACTTAATGAATGTTCCACCTTCTCAATGGTTAGAACTGAATGAAATTGCCCAGCGGTTAAATATGTCAGATGCCACCATGCAAAGGCGCTTAAAAAGTGAAGGTATCAGTTATCAACAACTCAAAAATGATATACGGCGTGATACTGCAATTGAATTCCTCACCAAAACAGACAAAACCCTACAAGACATTAGTGATGAATTAAGCTTTCATGATCCCAGTGCATTTCATCGTGCTTTCAAAAAGTGGACAGGTGTAAGTCCGGGTGCTTATCGTCACCATCAAGAACAGTAAGTGACTTATATTTTCCTAAACTACAATCATGATTTAATAATTTTCAAGGTTTTCATGAGCTTAAAACCTCCATAATTCATTCATCCGAAGATGGTTGCATTTTATTCCAAAACAGGTTATTTTTCACTCAATTTAAAAGCATATTTTTATGCTTGACCTGCTGTTCTCCTCCCCGTGAAATCACCTTAAATTAAAGGTTCTGACATGCTTAAAATGATTGATGTACTAGAGCAAAATTTAGTGCAAAATTTTACTCATTCTCTCAACACTCACACCCCCCAATTTGATGAGCTATTGAATCAAGCTATTTTAAATGCTCCTGATTCAGCACTTCAAAAAGCTGTCATCAGCTTTTTCAATCGTGCAGATGCCATTGAATCAGCTCAGGCACTCGATATCAGTGCTGAACGTATTCAAGCTTTACAAACGGGTGCCGATTTAAAAGATGAGCCATATCTTGCAGATACTGCAAAAATTGTGGCGCTTTGCTTGGCACTTGAAACTGATGTACTAACTCAATTAGGAATATCAGATTGTTTACAAGATTTCCCGGTATAAATCTGAAACAAATCAAAAAAGAGCGACTCCAGTGAGTCGCTTTTTCTTTGGGTAAAGTTGCTTCATCTAAATGTACATCAACACGATCTTTCTTTTATTTATTCGCTTGAAACATGGCATTGACTACCAACTTTATTTTTTGCTGAATCGGTAGCAGATCAATCACGGTATTTTGAGCGCCCATTAAGGAATCAACCAATAACTTTCCAATGATTGCCCCAAATAGCATATCTGCCAGTAAACCCGCCCCTAGTTGCACTTTATGCTGTGAATCTGGAATACGCTGAATCGACTCAATCAAACTTTGCCGGCTATTTGCAATGCCCATTTGATAAAATGTTTCAGCCATTCCCTCCAAACCATAGTTTTCCGCAATTGCTAAACGGCATAATTTCAAATGTCGTTCAGACAGCACATATTCAGCAATCATATTGAGATGCTGTTTTAAGGCATTAACTGGACAATCTTCATTTAGAATCATGGCGTGCTATTTTCATCTTTTTAGCAGCTTATGCAGCGATTGTTTTCATTGCATGTGCAACATTATTGCCAGAAACACGCTCTAAAGAACACAGTGCTTCCTTCAAACTTTCTAAAACTTTCCACCATTATTTTAAAATTTATTTTGATCGAAAATTTATCGTTTATGCACTGACCCTGTGTATTGCACAAGCCGGTTTCTTTGCCTACTTAGCCGGTTCTGCAAGTGTTTTCATTACTGAATACAAACTCACTGCAACGCAATTTAGTGTGTTATTTGCCATCAATGCTTTAGGTCTGGTTGCCGCAGCCATTTTTAATCCTAAATTACATCAAAAATTTGACGCTTTAAAAACATATCGTTTAGTTAATACGGCTTACTTCATTGTCATTGGTTTACTGTTTAGCTTGCTTTGCATGGGCTATCACAATTTGTATATCGTATGCGCTGGACTGTTTATTGCTGTGACCTTACTTGGCTTTATTATGCCTACAGGCAGCCAACTGGCTTTAATGCATCAGCATGAACATATTGGAACGGCTTCATGCACTACTTGGTTCAATGCAGTTCGGTACAGCTGCGACTGTTTCTGCGATCACTGGTGCATTAGCCGCTTGGGGTATTTTAGGACTGATTCTGGTTGTTTTTGTCTGTGCACTGGTTTCAGCACTGATGTGCAATACCTTATTTGAAAAACAAGATGCAGATGTACAACAGCCTTCATTTAAATAGTTTTTATTTAAATGTTTAATAAAAAATGACGGTAGATATCTTAATGCCAGTCAGTTAAGAAATTGACTAGCATTTTTTATTTTAAATTCATCAGGTTATTTGATACGCGGAAACGTCATTCGCAACTTGAGCAAGAACAAAGCCATGCTTTGTTTACAGCGCAAGGCAAAACTAAATTTTTACAAATACAGTTTTTGCAATTTTTCTTCATTTACGCAGTAGACGAGTTTTGTGATGCAAAGACTTTAAATAAATTAGTTAAAGTCTTTGCAAGATGCTTTTCTTGCGAACTCCAAATATATTTTGAGGATTATCATTTAACTAATGAGAAGCAAAGCTTCATCAGGAACAAAACGAACTCCAAATATTTAATTTAAACAGATAGGACTCCGCTATGAATAACTCAAAAGCTAAGGAGTTTATGGTCCAATCGCTTAACTGATCAACACTAGGTAAATGTCGGCTTTTTTATTCGCTCACCCACATTGTAATTACATAATGATTACAATGAAATTTCATCTTATATTTTTGATTCTAAAATATTTAGATATTACTTTTATTCATGCAAATGTATGTTTTTAATATATAGTCAGAAATATCGAAAAATAAAATTAAATTCCATAAAGTTCAATAACTTACAATATAAAACTCAATATATCTGCAAATAAGATAATTTTATAAAAATTACTCTTTTGTCTTGGCGCGTTATTCACTGGCACTATGCGCCCCATACATCATTCTAATATTTAATAAATGGGGTTTATATGCAAAATTTTGGCTTTAAAACGAAAATATTCAGTGTAATTACACTCAGCTTGGCAAGTCATTATAGCCTAGCCGCTATCCCGGATACGCTTAAGCTGGATTATGCTTATTATGCACCTACCAGTTTAGTGGTTAAGGAACAAAAACTTTTGGAAAAAGCGTTGCCTCAAACTCAAATTAAATGGGTATTTAGCCAAGGCAGCAACCGTTCACTCGAGTATTTAAACAGTGATAGTGTAGATTTTTCCTCAACAGCAGGTTTAGCTGCCGCACTCAGCCGTGCTAATGGTAGCCCGATTAAAACCGTGTATATTCAAAGTCAGCCTGAATGGACGGCGTTAGTCGTTGCAAAAAATTCTCCGATTAAAAGCCTAAAAGATTTAAAAGGTAAAAAAGTTGCGGCAACCAAAGGGACAGATCCGTTCTTATTCACATTACAGGCACTTGAAACTGCCGGTTTGAATAAAAAGGATGTTCAACTGGTACACTTACAACATCCAGATGGCAAAACAGCACTTGAACGTGGACAAGTTGATGCCTGGGTAGGTTTAGATCCGCTGATGGCTTCTGCACAAGTACAATCAGGTGCAAAACTTCTCTATCGAAATGTCGGTTTTAACAGTTACAGCGTATTGAGTACCAAAGAGCAATTTGCCAAACAAAGTCCCGAAGCCATTGAAGCTGTGATTAAAGCTTATGAACAGGCACGTAAATGGGCTAAAGCCAATCCAGATAAACTGGCAGAATTACTGGCGCGTGAATCCAAGCTCCCTATTGCAGTGGCGAAACTTCAACTCAGCCGAACTAATTTTGAGCAAAATATACCGACTGCCAAACATATCAATGCCTTGAAAAAATCGGGCAGCATTTTGACTGAAGAAGATTTGGTTCGCCCGGGTACCAACGTAAATCAGGTCATTGATCAGCTGTTTGATGCAAAATATGCGCAGAAGGTGGTGAAATAATAATGAGTTCGCCTGTAATAACCAATAAGGCCCCTATTAAACCTGAAGTAGATAGCGCCACATTACCTCGCTTGCTTAGATTAATAAGCAAGCTTAAAGGACTGGTCATCCCTGTTTTTTTACTCATCCTTTGTGAAATTTTAGTTAAAAATGGTTTTATAGCGTCCTACTTGCTTCCCGCACCAAGCAGTTTGTGGGACTCTTTCCTAGAATTGTCTACAGGCGATTTGTGGCTGCACATCTGGACCAGTACTTGGCGGGTATTTTTAGGTTTCTTTATCGGTAGTAGTCTTGCACTCATCTTTGCCATTCTGGTCGGCTTAAACAAGCAAGCCGAAGAATTTCTGGAACCTTCTTTTTCAGCACTCAAGTCGATTCCCAGTCTGGCCTGGATTCCACTTTTACTTTTATGGTTAGGCATTGATGAGAGCTCTAAAATCACCTTGATTGCAATAGGTGCTTTTTTCCCGACCTATACCAATACCGTTGCCGCAATTCAGGGTGTAGACCGTAAACTGATTGAAGTGGCGCAAGTGTATCGCCTGAAATACTTGCAGCAGATTAAAGAAATTATTTTACCTGCCGCTTCACCCGGCATTTTAACTGGATTGCGCAACAGCTTAAGTCTGGCCTGGATGTTCATGATTGCAGCTGAGCTGATTGCCGCAACCCAAGGGATCGGCTATTTGCTCAGTGATGGACGGGAAACTTCTCGACCTGACATTGTCATTATTGCGATTATCTTGTTGGCCATCTCAGGAAAAATAACCGATAGTTTAATGAAATTTGCTGAAAATTGGCTATTACGCTGGCGGGATGTAGTTAAAAAATAAAGCGCTTTTGAGCACTTTATTTTAAATCTATTACTACTTTCTCAGTTATTTGGAACAGCCAATCGTTACGCGGTTGTTGCCGCCGTAATCTTTAATGGTTTGAATATCTTTATAACCATATTTTTTAAATAGTTGATACACCACACCTGCTTGGTCATAACCATGCTCAAGTGCAATCCAGCCGTTGGCGGTTAACCACTTTTTACCGTTTTGAATAATAAATTCAATATCAGCCAGTCCATTATTGCCCGCAACCAAAGCACGTCTAGGCTCTGCCGCCAAACCTTTAATGTGTTTATCCTGAGGATCAATATAGGGCGGGTTCGATACAATCACATCAAAGAACTGGTTTTTTTCGAGCGCTTTAAACCAGCTGCCTAATGCGAATTTCACCTGAGATAAGTCATGCTTATCCGCATTAAATTTCGCAACTTCCAAAGTTGGTGCATAGATATCCGTTGCAGTAACTGCCCATTCAGGACGTTCACTGGCAAGTGATAAAGCAATTGCACCTGTGCCTGTACCCATATCTACGATACGTGCATCTTCTGGCAAATCCAAATGTAAAACCGTTTCAACCAGCACTTCTGTATCGGGACGCGGCACCAAAGTGTCTTTGGTGACTTTTAAATCTAAAGTCCAAAAGGGTTGTGAACCGGTGACATAAGCCAAAGGTTCGCCATCTTCAATACGGTTCAAACCATCAATATACGCTTGTTCTTGCTCAGCAGTCAGCTCTTGATCTTTCTTCATGATCAAATCAAAAGAGTCAATCTTGGTAATATGTTCGAGCAACCACGCATTTTCTTGACGTTCGTAGCTTTCTGCTTCACCACGTAAAGCCAAGGCTTGTAAAATATTCATCATCCACCATTCTGCTGTGCAAGCATCGCCAACTGATCTGCCTGATATTCACGATGTAAGCTGTCGAGCAACTCCGTTAAATCACCTTCCATCACGGCATCTAACTTATATAAGGTTAAGTTAATACGGTGATCGGTCATACGGCCTTGCGGATAGTTATAGGTACGGATACGCTCTGAACGGTCACCAGAACCCACCAAATCACGGCGCATTTCCGAGGTAGCCGCATCGGCAGCAGCACGTTTGGCATTTTCTAAACGAGAAACCAGTAAAGCCATGGCTTTAGCTTTGTTTTTATGCTGTGAACGCTCGTCCTGACACTCAACCACCGTACCTGTTGGAATATGGGTAATACGCACAGCAGAGTCAGTTTTGTTAATGTGCTGACCACCGGCACCCGATGCACGGTAAGTATCAATACGCAGTTCAGATGAATTGATTTCAACTGAAGTATCAACATCTACTTCAGGAAGAATCGCTACTGTACATGCAGAGGTATGTACGCGGCCCTGAGATTCGGTTGCAGGCACACGCTGTACACGGTGCGCACCGCTTTCAAATTTCAGGCGACCATACACGCCTTCCCCATTAATCAGGCAAATGACTTCTTTATAGCCGCCATGCTCACCTTCATTTTCAGACAGGATTTCTAATTTCCAGCCTTGAGCTTCGGCATACTTGCTATACATGCGATATAAGTCACCCGAGAAAATCGCAGCTTCATCACCACCGGTTCCGGCACGAATTTCCAAATAAGCCGAGTTAGCATCATTCGGATCTTTCGGAATCATCAAGATATTTAAGTCTGCTTCGAGGGATGAAATCAGCGCCTTGTTTTCCTGAATTTCTTCCTGTGCCATTTCCTTAAAATCAGGATCGGACAACATGGCTTCAGCAGTTTCAATGTCTTTTTCAGCTTGGGTATACTTTTTCCAAACTTCGGTGATTTCCGTTAAGTCATTATGTTCACGCGAAAGTTGACGAAAGCGTTTGTTGTCAGAAATGACTTCTATATCCGCAAGCAATGCGTTTAATTCTTCATGACGGTCAGAAAGTTGATCTAATCGTAAACGTAACGATTCTTTCATTTTGCAAAATATCTCAATACAAAGGCTATCTCTATGCTTGATATGACATAGATCAGCTCAAAAAAATTGTGCCTAGTGTAACGATTCTAAGGTCTAAATGACATAGATATTGTTGAGACGAACCTGCTTATCCATAAGGATTATTTTTAAAACGGATGGAAGTTACGTTTTGTTTTATTCACATTTCAGTCATAAATACATATTTCAGGGGGATTTCTCCATATTGTTAATATAACTTTACAAAGCAGACACTAAACGCCACAACTCTGATTGCTCGTCTCCATATTTATCTAAAATATTTTTGTTACATTTGCTCCATCGAAATAACTTAATTAGAACGTCCGCTTTTTTGGACATGGAGTTCACTATGAAACTGAATGCATTATTATTAAGCGCAACATTAGCTGCATCATCAATGATGGCAGTCAATGCTCATGCCGATAATTCAACTCGTATTGCTGCAACTTCTGCTTTAGGTAGTGTCGCGGGTACTGCTCTTGGGAAGCAAATGGGTGGTAATACTGGCGCAATGATCGGTTCTGCTCTTGGCGGTGCGGGTGGTGCTGCTGTTTCTGCTGACCGACGTAATCGTACCGGTGCTGCCATCGGTGGTGGTCTAGGCGGCGTAGGCGGTTATGCTGTAGGTAAAAATATGGGTGGTACGACTGGCGGTTATGTGGGCTCTGCATTGGGTGCAGCCGGTGGTTCAGTTCTGGGTAAAAAAGTATCAGAAGATCGTCGTGCCGACCAACGTTCTTACAAAAAACATTCTAAAAAATACCGTAGCAGCCATCGTTAATTTATCACCGTTCGGCTGAACTTAAAAAGCACCTTCGGGTGCTTTTTTTTGCTGCATGTTTATAACTTGTTAATTATGGATAAATTTGGCAGAAAAAAACTACAAACCCTTAACAGCTCATCCATCTTCTTTTCCACATTTTTTATTACATTTAACTCAAGAGATAACAAAAGATTCCAACTGGAGTTCACCATGAAATTTAATTCAATTTTATTTGCTACAGTCATTGCAACTTCTGCTATTGCAACTACAGCAACTTATGCAGGCAATACTACCAATGTTGCTTTAACCTCTGCGCTGGGTAGTGTTGTCGGTACTGCAGTGGGTAAACAAATGGGTGGCAATACAGGTGCAATGATTGGTTCTGCAATTGGTGGTGCGGGTGGCGCTGCTGTTTCAGCAAATAAACGTGACCGTACCGGTGCTGCCATCGGTGGTGGTTTAGGTGGTGTGGGTGGTTACACTGTCGGTAAAAGCATGGGGGGTTCAACTGGTGGTTATATCGGTTCTGCTCTAGGCGCGGCTGGTGGTTCAGTACTGGGTAAAAAGGTAAGTGAAGACCGTCGCTATGATGATCGTACAGACCGCCGTTACAACAGCTATAACAACCGTCGCTACAATCGCCGTTAATATTCAGATTTGAATTTCAAAGCACCTTCGGGTGCTTTTTTACTTTTTAAGCATGATGATCATTAATTAATTATGAATAAATCTGGCAGAAAAAAAATACAAATGATGAACAACTCATTCATTTTCATTTCTACATCTTTTATTACATTTAACTTAAGAGATAACAAAAGCTTCAAAAAGGAGTTTGCCATGAAATTTAATTCAATCATTCTTGCTGCTTTAATGACTTCATCTGCTTTAACGATGACCACAGCCAATGCAGGCAATGCAACAAATACAGCCTTAACCTCTGCCTTGGGTGGTGTCGTGGGTGCCGCTGTAGGTAAACAAATGGGTGGTACCACAGGTGCAATGATTGGTTCCGCAATTGGTGGCGGTGCAGGTGCTGGGGTGGCTGCAAACAAACGTGACCGTACTGGTGCTGTGATCGGTGGTGCTTTGGGTGGCGCTGGTGGTTATACCGTAGGTAAAAATATGGGTGGCACCAATGGTGGTTATATTGGCGCTGGCTTAGGTTCTGCCGGTGGTGCATTACTGGGTAAAAAAGTCAGTGAAGACCGCCGCTATGATGATCGATATGATCGTGATGACCGCCGTTATGATGATCGATACGATCGTGATGAGCGTCGCTATAATGATCGCTATGACCGTCGTAACAATAGTTACCGTTATAACGACCGCCACGACAATGGCCGTCATGTAGGCTGGAACAAACGTCGTTAATTCTACAGATTCAATTTAAAGCACCTTCGGGTGCTTTTTTTATTTAAGTGCTGCAATTACTTAATTCATACTGAGAATAGCAATATATCGAAAAAAAACGATATACAAATTCTATCAGTCATCGTATGCTTTTCTTAGATTCCATATTTGAGAAAGCCAATGCGCTCATTAAAAGACACCCAATTTTCAATTCTTGAACTTGCACCCGTCCGTGATGATAAAAGCATTCAATTTTCACTGCATCATGCTTTGGCACTGGCACAAAAAGCCGAACAACTAGGCTACAAACGTCTATGGCTTGCAGAACATCATAATATGGACGGCATTGCCAGTTCAGCAACTGCGGTTCTACTGGGTTATATCTTAGCCAATACACATACCTTAAAAGTTGGTTCTGGTGGCATCATGCTGCCCAATCATGCCCCACTTGTCGTTGCAGAACAATTTGGAACTTTGGCAACCCTTTATCCCGACCGTGTTGAGCTAGGGCTTGGCCGAGCACCGGGCACAGACCAGGTCACCATGCGTGCATTACGTCGCGGTCGCCAGGAAACAGAAGATCAGTTTCCACAAGATGTGCTGGAAATCCTGCAATATTTTAAAGAACCTGTGCCGCATCAACGTATTGTGGCTACACCAGGTCAAAACACGCATGTTCCGGTTTGGCTTTTAGGTTCAAGTTTGTTCAGCGCACAACTGGCAGCTAAATTAGGACTTCCCTATTCCTTTGCTTCACACTTTGCTCCACGCATGCTCGATCAGGCGATCAAACTGTATAGAGAAAATTTTGAACCTTCTGAATATTTAGCTCAGCCTTATGTTTCTATGGGTGTTCCCACTGTAGTCGCTCAAACCGATGAAGAGGCTGAATATCTGGCGACCAGTGCCTATCAACGTGTGCTGGGCTTAATGCGTGGACAAAGCTTAAAACTCAAAGCCCCTGTTGCAAGCATGGAAGGAATTTGGTCACCTGCAGAAAAAATGTCAGTCGATAACTTTTATGCACTAGCACAAATTGGTTCACCGGAAACTGTCAAAGCCGGATTAGAAAAGCTGTTAGAAAAATACAATGTTGATGAATTTATCTTCACCTGTGATATTTACGATACAGATAAACGCATTCAGAACTTTGAATTACTAATGGATATCAAAAATTCCTGACACTTTTCAACCATCTTAAATAGCACCTGTCATAGGTGCTATTTTTTTATGTCAAATCCCTATTCAACTCATCATTTTATCTATTTATTACCGACCCAACAATATTTGCGATATTGTTTAGCTTAGGCATAATAGCTTTATAAAAACAATTGAATACAAAAATGGAGAATAGAATGAATCAATATATTAACAAACCTACTTCTGCATTTATTGCTGCAAGTTGGGTGGCTCTAATCGCAGGTGCAGCAGCATATATCATCGGCTTATTTAACGCGCCCATGTTACTAAATGAAAAAGGCTATTATTTAATCCTGATCTTATACGGCTTATTTGCCGCAGTCTCTTTGCAAAAAATTGTCCGCGATAAACTCGAAGGCATTCAGGTAACTACTATTTATTTTGGACTTTGCTGGGCATCCATCATTATCTGTATTGCATTACTGGCTATCGGTCTATGGAATGCCTCACTTGCATTAAGTGAAAAAGGTTTTTATATCATGGCATTTTTACTGAGTTTATTTGGGGCCGTTGCGGTTCAAAAGAATATTCGCGATTTAGACTATCTCAGAACACATACTCAACCACCGAGTGTTCCTAATTATACAAATACAGAATTTCAACATATAAAACATGATGAAGAAAAAAATTAAGCTGTCATAACTATCAGAAATAAACTTAAGACCTGCCCCTTACTGCATAGGTATCTACACAAATCCTAAGTTTTGAGTTAAATTGGAGAGCATGCTCTCCAATTTAACATCTCCCATCTTGATGCTCGTCTCGTCAGAAGATACAACTCTCTCGTAAAGCTCCATATGAATCCTCTTGCTTCACTTGCTCCCACAATCAAAGACATGGCTTCTGCCCAAAAGTCGAGTTTTTTCAACCACGCAGGCGGTTTGGCAACTCCTCAATTATGACAAGATCTCTTTCAGGCAATTAAACTAGCCGATTGAGCATCTTGCATGTGAACAGATCAAGGCGTCACCCCATCAGTATGCATTGATCGTTCATGACTGGCCTCAACTGCAGTATGTGAAGCACAATAATAAAATTCAGTGTCTTCAAAGAACCCATAAATACGATTCAGGCTATGACTTGCAAACCAGCCTGCTTGTCAATGCAGCATCAGGGCTCCCGATTGCGCCATTGGCTCAAACGCTAACAGATGCATCAGGCTGTTATTCCACATTCAATGAACAATACAGTGAGCATAAGCCTCATTTAGATTCACTTACTGAACAAATCAAAATGATCGAACAGTATCCGATTGAGAAAACAAAAGTTCATATGATTGATCGTGAAGGTGACTCAATTGCGCACCTGAGGCTAAATGAGCACGAATGGTTTTAAATGGCTGATTCGGGCCAAAAAAGGCCATTGGATTGAGCATCAGGGTGAGATATACAAAGTTGCAAAAGCTGCAGAAAAAGTAGAAACCCAGCAGGTTAAGCCTATTTCTTATAAAGGAAATCGGCATGTGCTTCATGTTGGAGAAACCGATATTCGGACGACGCGTTCAGCAAGACCTAAGTGAAAAGACTATTCAGGCAAACGGGTGGCTCCTCAGCAAGGTGATGCGATTCAAGCAAGATTAGTTGTTGCAGTTATTAAAGATGCTCAGAATAAGACCGTCGCAAGATGGTCACTGATCAGCAACGTTGCATCAGAAATCGATGCGGTAGAACTGACTACCTGATATTACTGGCGCTGGACAATTGAATGCTATTTCAAGCTGCTCAAGCAGACAGGTCATAACATTGAGGCATGGCTTCAGACTACACCTGAAGCTATTTTAAGACGGCTCCTCATCAGCAGTATGGCGTGTGTGTTGACTTGGCGAATACAGTGTTCTGAAGATGAATAAAATCAGAAAATCCGTACGTTTCTCGCCCGTCTTTCAGGCAGGCAGCAGAAAAGAGGCAAACTTGAAAAGTGCGCCTGCCCTATTGGCAGGACTTTCGATTTTACTGAACACCCTTCAACTGCTCTCAGAATATTCAATAGATGAACTGAATCAGATTGCTGCGATTGCATAGGTACCTCATAGAGGTGTAGATACCTATGCCTTTACTGGCAGGTCTTTATTTTTTTTATGAAATCACAATTAAAAAATCATGCAGATCAAGCACAATAGAATCCTTAGGCCAGGATAAAGACTCTAGGATTACGAAAAAAATTAAATGCGAATCTCGCAGCGATTGATATTAAATTATCTAATTTTAGGCACATAACACCCTAAGTCATAAGAAAAAATTAATTCACATTCTTATCAGCAATACAGTTGCGATGACTGACCAGATTCCAGAAAAAACTTTACCAAAAGTTCCAACTTGGATATACCAATGAATTGCAGGACCGACCGCAACAAAGTAAAAATAAGCAAGGATATATAAATGGTTAACAAGAAAAAGAATCCATTGGATGGCTTCTTTCAAAATTCACCCGATTTTTTTCAAAAATTTAAGGGGAAAATCATTTCATCGGAAGATCTTAAACACTTTGATTTTTCCAACTTAAATGTTGCTATTGTCGGTGCAAATCAAATGACAGTCACGCATTTAAATCAGATCTGTAATCATGCAAAATTGGTTAAAATCTTTCAAATTGCACCGCATTTTATTTTACCCCATACAGAAAAAGGCATTCATAAACTGCTTTCGCATCCTTTAATTATTAAAAATCGCCGCTTGTTTAACAATCGGGTCAAATCATTACTGGCTATTCGCTATCTTGAATCACAAGTCAAAGACAACTGGTTAAAACGACAGTTAATGCCCAACTCGGCAATTGAAAACAAAGTATTCTTTAAGTCAGATACTTACTATGCAGCATTACAGCGTGAAAATTGTAAGTTAATTACCTGGCCGGTGGTTAAAATCACGGAGCAAGCGGTACAAAGTATGGAAGGCATTGAACATCTGGTGGACATGATTATCACGACCTATTAAGTTTCAAACACAAAAAAGAGGCTAATATGCCTCTTTTTTTTATAACCTAGTTTATTTTACCGTACCAATATATTGATAACTATTTTTAGTTTTTTGATAACGCAAATATTTTTGTGTCAATTCACCTGATGGTTTAATCATGAGAATATCAATATTTTTAGTATCCTGAGACACACGAATATAGTACCGATCCATATCAAAAGGCTCTATATTTTTTGGATAATAATTACAGTCATAACTGACATTAATCTGATCCAATGCTTTGGTTTTAGTTTTAAAAACATTCACACTTTTATAGTGTGCATTTTTAATTTGAGTCGCTTGAATGCTATATTGCCCAACACAACCACTGCCTATATAAACTCTAGAAATAAGATAATTTGGCACATTATTCAATTGAGTTTGACGAATCGCTTTAATAAATCCCCCATCATCGAGTGCGTGTGTACTGACTTTTTCGCCCTGCTTAAATTGCACATAAGACTCAAATTCCCGCATTGAGCCACCCGCTGAAATATTAAGCGTATAAAATTTGAGCTTTCGATCAGGACTGTAATTCAATGAAATTAGGTTTTTATCGATTAATTTTTTAAATGGGTATAGAAAACTTTGCGGATTTTTCTTAATAAAGCTGGCTATTTTTAATGCAACTTCTTGATTAATTCCATCATTTTCATAACGGTCAGTCAGACTGGTTTTATAATATTTATTGATGATATTACTTTCAAATTGAGCAACCGATTCTGCAAAAGTCTGGCTATTCACCAGACTCAGCATAGCAAAAAAAAGTGCGATTGTTTTTAGCTTTAATATTTTATACATATAACAATCCTCTTAATTTTCGATTATATAGAGTAGAGTTAAATATTAATTTAACTCTAATTTCACTTTAACCAATACGACGTTTAAGACCTGTCATTTGTAAAACACGGGTCGAAATTTCTTCAATCGACATTTCCGAAACATTCAAGTATTTAATACCTTCAGAAATATAAATCCCTTCAACCGCACGAAGCTCCATTTGGCATTGACTGAAACTTGCATAACGGCTGTTTGCTTTACGTTCAGTACGAATCGCTACAAGACGCTCTGCATCAATCATTAAACCGAACAGTTTTCTTTTATGCGGACGCAATACCGCAGGCAAACGGTTGTCATCCAAGTCTTCTTCAGTTAACGGATAGTTCGCTACACGAATGCCAAATTGTAATGACAAATAAATTGAGGTTGGGGTTTTGCCTGAACGTGACACGCCAATTAAGATTAAATCAGCTTTATCATAATGGCGTGTACGTGCACCATCATCGTTGTCCAAGGCAAAATGAACAGCATCAATACGAGATTTATATGACTCTGAATCGGTCACCGCATGGGTTTGTCCGACTAAAGTTGTAGGAGGAGTACCCAAAACCTCAGACAACTTCCCAATAAGTCCCTCAAATACATCAAGATTTACAGCATTCGCCGTATTAATAATGTCACGTACATACGGGTCTACAAGGGTATCAAACACCAAAGGTTGCTGCCCATCACGATCAGCACATTGGTTAATCTCTGCAACCACATTCATTGCGGCTTCTTCAGAGCTAATATAAGGAATAATATGAATGTCAAAATTAACATGAGGAAACTGTGCTAACAGTGAGTGTCCAAGGGTTTCAGCCGTAATTGCAGTACCATCAGAGATAAAAAATACACTGCGCTTAATTTGTTTACCTTCTGACATTAAAATTCTCCTTAAATATTTGTCTAAGTACTGTAAAATCTTTATAGTAAACCGATCTTACATGACTGTCGCCGAGTTAAATCAAAAAGCTACGCGATTTGTTATAATCTCATGCCAAGATAGTGATTAATACTGCAAAAGTGGAGTAACAACTTTGGAAGCGCGCGTAATTGGTCTAGAAAAATTAGGGAAACACGACGTTGAACTTGTAGGTGGGAAAAACTCATCTTTAGGTGAAATGATCAGCCACTTATCTAATGCTGGTGTGTCAGTACCAGGTGGTTTTGCAACTACAGCGGCTGCTTATCGTGAATTTCTCGAGCAAAGTGGCCTAAACGCTAAAATTCAGGCAGAGCTATCAACTTTAAATGTTGATGACGTAAATGCTCTTGCAGTAACTGGCGCCAAAATTCGCCAATGGATTGTCGATACTCCGCTTACGGCAGAACTTGAAAAAGAAGTTCGCGACGCTTTCGCTGAATTGTCTAACGGCAACCCTGATATCGCGGTTGCCGTTCGTTCATCTGCAACTGCAGAAGACTTACCAGATGCTTCTTTTGCCGGCCAACAAGAAACTTTCTTGAACATTCGCGGTATTGATAATGTATTGATCGCGATCAAAGAAGTTTTTGCATCTTTATATAATGACCGTGCAATTGCATACCGCGTACATCAAAACTTTAAACATGAAGTTGTAGCCTTGTCTGCAGGTATTCAACGCATGGTACGTTCTGAAACAGGCGCTGCCGGTGTAATGTTTACCCTGGATACAGAATCTGGTTTCCGTGATGTTGTATTTATTACTGCATCTTATGGTTTGGGTGAAATGGTCGTTCAAGGTGCAGTAAACCCTGACGAATTCTACCTGTCTAAACCATTATTAAACGCAGGCAAACATTCTATCTTGCGTCGCAATCTTGGTTCTAAACATCAAAAAATGATTTATGGCGAAGAAGCTTCTGCTGGTAAATCGGTTGTTGTTGTAGATGTTGAAAAACAAGATCGTCAACAATTCGCGCTAAACGATCACGAACTCCAAGAACTTGCCAAACAAGCGTTGATCATTGAAAACCATTATGGTTCGCCAATGGACATCGAATGGGCGAAAGATGGCGACGATGATCAAATTTATATCGTTCAAGCACGTCCAGAAACAGTAAAAAGCCGTGAAAATGTCGGCACAATGGAACGCTACCTGCTTAAACAAAAAGGTACTGTGATTTGTGAAGGCCGTTCAATTGGTCAACGTATCGGTTCTGGTAAAGTCCGCATCGTAACGTCAATTAAAGAAATGGACAAAGTACAACCAGGTGACGTTCTTGTATCTGACATGACTGACCCGGACTGGGAACCAGTCATGAAGCGTGCTGCAGCGATTATAACCAACCGTGGTGGTCGTACGTGTCACGCGGCAATTATCGCTCGTGAGCTTGGTGTTCCTGCAATCGTGGGTTGTGGCAATGCAACTGAAGTGCTTACCGATGGTCAAGAAGTGACAGTGTCTTGTGCTGAAGGTGATACTGGCTTCATCTATGAAGGTGCTTTAGATTTCGAAGTTCAACGTAACTCTATTGAATCTATGCCAGCACTTCCATTCAAAGTCATGATGAACGTGGGTAACCCTGACCGTGCATTTGACTTCGCTCAAATTCCAAACGAAGGGATTGGTCTGGCACGTTTAGAATTCATCATCAACCGTATGATTGGTGTGCATCCTAAAGCATTATTAAACATTGACAGCCTTCCACGCGAAACTCGTGCGGCTGTAATGGCGCGTACTGCGGGCTACTCTTCTCCTATCGAATTCTACGTAGAAAAATTGGTTGAAGGTATTTCAACGCTTGCTGCTGCTTTCGCTGACAAACCAGTGATTGTTCGTATGTCTGACTTTAAGTCAAACGAATATGCGAATTTGATCGGTGGTAAGTTGTACGAACCAGAAGAGGAAAATCCAATGCTGGGTTTCCGTGGCGCTAGCCGTTACGTTTCTGACAACTTCCGTGACTGTTTTGAGCTTGAATGCCGCGCATTGAAGAAAGCACGTGACGAAATGGGCTTAACCAATATTCAAATCATGATTCCTTTCGTACGTACAGTTGCTGAAGCGAAACGTGTGATCGAGTTATTGGCTCTGAACGGTCTTAAACGTGGTGAAAATGGTCTTAAAGTGATCATGATGTGCGAATTGCCAACCAATGCATTATTGGCTGAACAATTCCTTGAACACTTCGATGGCTTCTCTATCGGTTCTAACGACTTGACTCAGTTAACACTCGGTCTTGACCGTGACTCTGGTATCGTTTCTCACTTGTTTGACGAACGCGACCCAGCAGTTAAAGCATTACTTTCTATGGCGATTCATGCGTGTCGTAAAGCAGGTAAATACGTCGGGATTTGTGGTCAAGGTCCTTCTGACCACCCTGACCTTGCACAATGGTTAATGGAACAAGGTATTGAGTCAGTATCGCTAAATCCAGACTCGGTTTTAGACACTTGGTTCTTCCTTGCTGAAGAAAAAGCTCAACAAGCTTAAGAAACTATGTTAAAAAAGACCCATATTTGGGTCTTTTTTAGTTTATTAAACAAAGGCTTAAAATGAAATACTGCACTTCATCTAAAAAACAAGTATGAAAACCCACCTCTAGTTTTATATTGAGCATACGATAAAAAATGGTGAGTTATTTTACACAGCGTGCAACATAATCTTGGATAATTAAACAATGGGACATTCCCTTTTGATCTTTTATGAAAGCTGAACATTTTGATTAATCGGCTTTTAAAGATTGAGTTCCACGCTCTATAGGACTTAGTTCTTTTAATTCATACATTTGAAATTATTCTACTAATAGGGATATTTAATGAATCGCCTTGCACTTGACTCATTCCCTCCATTTTATTTAAATCTCTCTCATAAACGACCTATAGAATCATTACAATCATTGTTATTACAGCAATAATAAGTTTCTATCTTTTTGGGTCTTACTGATAAATTGTTCTCCAACTGTAGATTAATGAAGATAAATAGAAAAAATAAAAATGAAGAAATTTCTATAAATTTACTTTGAAAAAACCTGATTTAAAAAGTCAGAGTTAGTGCATGATTTTTTTATTTCAGTTTCTTATAGGTCATTTATATTTCTTTGTTGAGTTGGTTTATTATCAACTCTATTAAGCTTATTGATTTGGCCGCTGCTGCTATTATTTCTGCTAATCACTTTGCTCTTGCTTTTGTTGATCTTGCTGTTGATTCGGTTGCCGTTTCTGGTTTTGTTGATCCTCTTGTTGATTAGCCCTTTCAATTTCCATTCTATAGTTCTGGAATATGCTGCTTTCTATTAGAAATATTATAAATTTTCAGAACGAATTATGATCAGGAATAGTAGTAAAAAATGCTGATATATTTAAAATTAGATTTATAGAAAAATAGAGTAGATTGTCGTGATTAAAAAATCATGTTCTGAAGAGAGGATTAGGTTGCATATGCTTAAGTTCTACGTCAGCAATCTCCTCTCGCAGTACAACTGAATTATCTATTATTCTAACGACTACAAAGTCAGATATTTTATTATCTCTACATCCCCAAAAAAACAGATTTATTTTTCAATTTTTCTTACCGCATTTGGATAATTCAATTATGCTTCATCAATCCACATCAACTTGTGACGCTTTAAACCTGAACGACTTAAACTTTGATATTTGCGCCTAGCTCATCATAACAGCCTTGCAAATCTTTTTTAGCTTATACACGATCTGTCATGCGCCCTGCCAATAAAATAAAGAAACCCCACCAACTTAATGACGGGGTTTATGTATCGCAATGCGTTCGACAAAGAAGGAAAATATAAATATCTTTCAATAAAAAACCTGTTTAACTCTCCCAAATTAAACAGGTCTAATTTACGCTGAAATTTTAGATTTTTTTTGCAGTTATTGTTTGTTTTCACTAAATATATAATCAAATTATTTCAATATCGTGAAAACGAAAAATATGATTATTAATTTAATTAATCGTATGTTTTTTGACTAACTATTGCTTTATCGCTTTCAAACAATCACGACAGACCTTAATCTCTTCATCATCAACCGTGGAACTGATTTCCATCGCACTATAAAGGCTGAATAAACACCTGAGGAAATGCAGAATTAGATTTTCCTTTATTTCAGCCAAAAAAATACCTCCCAAGTGTGGGAGGTTAAAACTAGAAATCAGAAACTAAAATGATAGAATCATGAACTATATTTTATACAAAAATGTTTTTCAACTATTGCTAATAAATTACAATATTTTAAATGACTATATCGCGTTCATTATTTTATATAATCATGATTCATCTTGACTAGCCCCTGTTCTGCTTCAACAATAATTCTTTGCATATCTTCCCTCTTTTGTCTTTTTGATTGAATATATACTGACAATATTAGGCCCAAACAGCATATAAAAAATATGGTTATAAGTACTGCCAATTTTCTATCTTGCATGTCATTAACTCGAACGTTTATTTATGCAAAAAATTTTATATTTTTTTAATTAATTTTCAATGGTTATGCAGACTAAATCATAGATTTTTTATCAAAAGTTATATTTCTTCTCTTCTTTGCTTTTCTCATAGCAACAAAAAAGCTCACCATTTGGTGAGCTTCTTAATTAACCCGAATCACGGATAAGAAATTGGCTTAAAAACAGGGGGATCAGAGCCATCAGTTGAGTTACCATACTAAACTCACAACCCTAGTCCTTATGTTCCTTGCGCCATATATGGCTCATACTGAATTATTCTGTGTAATTTTGGCGCACCTGAAGTAATAAAGTTTCATTAAGTGTGGCTACTTCAGAGAGGATGATTTTACACATTACTGTTTTGTAGCAGTCACTTAATCGAACTAAAAGAGCAAAGTTATAATTGAGGAATGTGATATGTGTAGTAAGCTAAGCTCAAATTGCGTTCATTTTAAGAAATTGATCATTTGCAACTCTTGCCATAAAGATTTTGAAAACGTTAATTTAGTTGTTTTTGATTCACCCTCAATTGGATTAAAGCGGTAAGAAAGCTAGCTTACATTAAACTACGGAAAAATAAATGAAGACTGGTGTGAAGATATTCGAAAAGGTTTTGCAGAGTGTTTTAGCGTGTTAACCACTGGCGGAGTTTTGATTTTCAAATGGAATAAAATACCCTTCAAAGTTTCAAAAATTTTAATGTCACTCAACTTTGCAGCCGCATATATAGATTAATACGGCACCTCTTTGGAAGCTTGAACAGAAGCATAAATTAAAAAATATTCAAGATAAATACTTACTAAAAACTGTTAAAGTAGTGCAGCAATCTCACTAGTCGTGGGATTGTAGATATTATTGTTTACTTAAGTGGATTCTTCTCCTATCTAAACGGCCAATTTATGATTGACGTATTTCGGTTTCAATTGGCAATAAAAAAATAGTTTTTAAGTCATTAGACAAATATAGCAATAAGGTATCAATTTCTGTTTGTTGAATAATTCTTTCACGATGTGGAGAGTCTTCAGGAGTCTGAACATGCTTCACTGGATTTTTTTTCGGCCATAATTTTGTTTCTAAGCACGAATTAAAAAAACCTGCCAGCAAAATAAAATCACGTCTTACTGTTGAGGATGAAACATTCTTTAAACACCACTCACACCATAAAACTAATAAAAATCCCTTATTCACTTTAGCTAAAGCTATATCGTACTTCATGTGTTTTAGAATATAGCTAATACGACTAATCTCACGATCAGCGCCTCGTTTTTTGATTAAAACTGTGTCACGATACTCTTCTAAAGCATCTTTTAAGTTGCCATGGCCAAAGATTTTATGGTTTTCATTTATTAGAGCAACTTCAGTTTCTTTAGCCCATGCTTTCGCATCACGTACAGTATCAAAAGTTTTTGACTAGGGTTGATGTGGTTTTATGCAGATAGTGGCAGTGATGTATGCATTACGTTTCTAGAAGGTTGCCATAGGTATTGTTGTACTTAGTTTGAGAATCCCTTTAAATTTATTATTTATAGATTTAAAAATCTAGCCTAAAGATGTGTATTTTAAAGGTGTTTAAAATATGGCATAAATGAGGTGCAAAAATAATTGCTTCTATTTAAGTCCTTTTTTTCATCTATAATTTAAGGGTTTGCTATACAAACCTAATTTACGTTTTGAGATTTAATATTTATGCAAATTTACTTGGCTCGTAATAATCAACAAGCTGGTCCATACACCTTAGAGCAATTGAATCAAATGCTCGCTAGTCAGCAAGTTCTGCTTACAGATTTGGCTTGGCACCAAGGCATGACCGAATGGAAAGCTTTAGGTGAATTAACCCAAGGTAAACTTGTATATCAACCTGAAGGTTATACTGCGCCTGCACCTTTTCCTGAGCAAACTCCTGTTCAGAATTCCAGCTTTAGCAAAATACAGGTCGAAAAAAAAGCTGCTCAAAATAATGAACTCGCTTCAATTAGCACCCGGATCTTAGCAAAAATTATCGACTTATTGCTCTGGTTGCCTGTAGCTGCCATTCCCTCTTTTTTTCTGAAACCAGAACAGATTAATCAGCTGTCTGAAATTCAGCAAAAGATGCAATCTGCCGACACATCAACTCAAGCAGTTCAATTACAACAGCAACTATTTACTCTTATTCCAGCAGAAGCTTGGCAAGCGATGTGTATATACATCATTATTATGCTTGGAATTCAGGCATTTATGCTGGCGAGATCTGGACAGAGTATTGGTAAAAAACTGACCAAAATCAAAATTGTAGATGTAGAAAGTGGTGATAAAGTGAGCTTAATGCGTGCATTCACTTTACGAAGTTTCATTTTTATTATTTTAAATCTGTTGTTTATGCCGTTTATCACGATCATTGATCATGTCTTTGCCATGAGTGAAAAACGTCAAACTTTGCATGATAAATTAGCCAAAACCAAAGTGGTTAAACAATAATTACACTAAAACAGGGATTATTTTATGTCCCTGTTTCCCCCAGAATATTGATATTAAAATAAAATTATTATATTAAAAGTTTAATTCCGAGTAAAAAAATCAGTTTTTATAACAGTCATTTAAAGCCTCTTTACATATAGCTTAGTTCAACAATATGAGGCATAATGCCTCACAACGTAGCGGTGTATCATGATTGGGAAAGATTTTTTATGCTTAGAATTTCTAAGTGAAAATAAAAACATTTCCAATCATGCGACACTTTAATCGCTATCCCATATTAAATTAGGGAATGGGACTCTTCACCGAGGTTGTAAAATGAGACAAACAATTTTAGCTGTATTGTCTTTATCTGCGATGGCTGCACTCTTGAGTGGGTGTGGCGGTGATATGGTACTTCTAAACTCAAAAGGTCCAGTTGCTCAAGGTCAATCTGACTTGATGATGACTGCGATCTATTTAATGCTTTTGGTGGTTATTCCATCAGCAATTATGGCATTGTGGTTTGGATGGAAATATCGCGCATCGAATAAAGATGCAGACTATAAACCTACATGGGCACACTCAACTGCAATTGAAATTGTAGTATGGGGTATACCTGTCATTATTATTGGTATTTTAGCGTGGTTAACTTGGTGGGGTTCCCACAAGTATGACCCATACCGTCCGGTCGAATCTGATAAAGCGCCTTTAACTGTTCAAGTTATTGCTGAACAGTTCAAATGGATCTTCATTTACCCAGAACAAAACATTGCGACTGTTAACGAAATTCGCTTCCCAGAGAAAACTCCGGTTAGTCTTCGTTTAACTTCGAACTTCACAATGAACTCGTTCTTTATCCCTGCATTGTCTGGTCAGATTTATGCAATGGCGGGTATGCAGACTCACTTGAACTTCTTAGCAGACGAAACCAGCCCAGCTGAAGGCTACCGCGGTTTCTCTTCTAACTATTCAGGTTATGGCTTCTCACAAATGCACTTCCGTGCTCATTCTGTAACAGATGCTCAGTTTGCTGAATGGGTAGCTGCTGTTAAAGCAGGTAACGGTACTTCAGTAAATCCTAACGCAGTTCAAAAAACTGTTTTAGACCATACTGAATTTGCAGCTCTACGTGACGGTAACCGTTCTAAGCACCAAATTGAAGCAATGGTTGTGAATGCTCAAACTCCTGAAGAGAAGGCTGCTGCTGAAGCATTGAAGCCTTATCCGACTAAGCCACATCCAGTGACTTATTATTCTTCAGTAGAGCCTAAATTGTTCGAATCAGTGATTAACAAATACATGAGTAACTACCACGGTGCTGACCATTCAGCAACTGCTGGTCATGAAGCTGCTGCTTCTGATGCTCATGCCAATGTTGAACATGCGACAGCTGCTTCTGTAGAGGAATAAGACATGAGCTTATTAGGTAAGTTAGGTCCGGATTCAATTCCACTCGATCCAATTGTATTGGTGACTGTTGCGATGATGATCCTAGGTGGCCTTGCAGTCGTTGCAGGTATCACCTACTTTAAAAAATGGAACTACTTGTGGACTGAATGGTTCACCTCTGTAGACCATAAAAAAATTGGTATTATGTATATCTTCGTATCTGTAATCATGTTAGTTCGTGGTTTTGCAGATGCGATCATGATGCGTCTTCAACAGTTCCTCGCTCGAGGTGGTGGTGAAGGTTATTTACACCCTGAACATTACGACCAGATCTTTACTGCCCATGGCGTAATCATGATCTTCTTCGTAGCAATGGGTCTTGTAGTCGGCTTAATGAACATCTCTGTACCTTTACAGATTGGTGCTCGTGACGTTGCCTTCCCATTATTGAACTCTCTAAGCTTCTGGCTATTTGCCGGTGCTGCGGGTCTAATGATGGTTTCTCTTGCGCTGGGTGAATTCGCTGCAACGGGTTGGATGGCTTATCCTCCATTATCAGGCATTGAATATTCTCCGGGCGTAGGTGTTGACTACTATATCTGGGCACTTCAGATTTCAGGCTTGGGTACGCTTTTAACAGGTGTTAACTTCTTTGTTACCATCATTAAAATGCGTGCACCTGGCATGACACTGATGGATATGCCGATCTTTACCTGGACATCTTTATGTACAGCAGTATTGATCATTGCAGCTTTCCCGGTGTTAACTGCAACTATTGCAATGCTTTCACTTGACCGTTACTTCGGTTTCCACTTCTTTACAAATGACTTGGGTGGTAGCCCAATGCTGTATGTAAACTTGATTTGGACTTGGGGTCACCCGGAAGTGTATATCTTGGTATTACCAGCATTTGGTATTTACTCAGAAGTTGTTGCGACTTTCTCGCGCAAAGCATTGTTCGGTTACAAATCAATGGTGTATGCAACTGTAGCAATCACAGTATTGTCTTTCGTTGTATGGGTTCACCACTTCTTTACCATGGGTGCTGGTGCCAACGTTAACGCGTTCTTCGGCATCATGACCATGATTATTGCCATCCCTACTGGTGTGAAAATCTTCTCGTGGTTATTCACCATGTACAAGGGTCGCATTACCTTTACAACCCCAATGCTTTGGTCACTTGGCTTCCTTGTGACTTTTGGTATCGGTGGTTTAACAGGTGTATTAATGGCAGTTCCACCAGCGGACTTCCTAGTACATAACTCGTTATTCTTGATTGCTCACTTCCATAACGTAATTATTGGTGGTGTAGTATTTGCAATGTTCGCAGGTATCATTTTCTACTGGCCAAAAATGTTTGGCTGGAAACTCAATGAAACTTGGGGCAAAGCAGCGTTCTGGTTCTGGTTCTTCGGTTTCTACTTTGCATTCATGCCACTTTATATCCTCGGTTTCATGGGTATGACTCGTCGCTTGAATACATATGACAACCCAGAATGGGATCCGTATGTGTCGATTGCATTGTTTGGTGCCGTTCTAATTGCTATTGGTATTGCATGTTTCTTAATGCAAATCATTGTTGGTTTCTTACAACGCAACAACAATATCGATCACACTGGCGACATCTGGGATGGCCGTACTTTAGAATGGGCGACATCTTCACCTGCTCCGTTCTATAACTTTGCTCATCTTCCTAAGATCAATGGTATTGATACTTTCTGGACTGACAAAGAAAATGGCATCGCATATGCTAAACCAACCAAGTATGAAGACATTCATATGCCAACCAACCGTGCGGCTGGTTTCGTTATTGCAATGCTGATTACTGTAATGGGCTTTGCTTTAATCTGGCATATCTGGTGGTTAGTAATTGTTGGATTCATTGGTGCTATCGTTTCGTTTATCGTAAGTTCATTCACTAAGAAAGTGGATTACTATGTGCCTGCTGCTGAAGTAGAACGCATTGAAAACGAACGCTATGCGATTCTTGAAAAACACTTGAAGAAGGACTAAGACAATGGCTGAAGTACTTCATCACGACAACCATGGACACGATGAGCATCATCATCACGATGATACTGACATCACAGTCTTTGGTTTCTGGACTTACTTGATGAGTGACTTGATCCTATTCGGGACACTCTTCATCGCGTTCGCTGTATTAAGCAGTCACATTCCTCTTGGTACTCCAAGTGCTAAAGAGCTTTTTGGTGATTCTTTAGGTTTCGTTTTAACTGAAACTTTCGCCCTCTTGATCTCTTCTGTGACCTTCGGTTTTGCCGTACTTGCTTCATACAAGAAAAATGTTGGCCAAGTTCTAACTTGGTTAGCAATTACTTGGGTATTTGGTGCTGCCTTCATCGGTATGGAACTTTATGAGTTCAACCACCTTGTACACGCAGGCCATGGTCCGACCACAAGTGCGTTCTTATCTGCGTTCTTTACCTTAGTTGGTACGCACGGTATTCACGTAACTTCTGGTTTGGTATGGATGCTTGTGTTGATGTATCAAATCAAGAAAAATGGTTTGACACTTCCAAACACTCGTCGTCTTGCTTGCCTAAGCTTGTTCTGGCACTTCCTTGACATCGTTTGGATCTGTGTATTCAGCGTAGTTTACTTGATGGGAGTTCTATAATGAGTCATGACCATAACTCTGCTGGCGCAGCGCACGGCAATACCAAGCAATATACAATTGGCTTTATCCTTTCAGTTTTGCTTACGATCATTCCTTTCGGTATGGTTATGGCAGGCGGTTTTGGACGTGGCCTCGTTATTGCAACGATTGCCATCACAGCTGTTGCTCAGATTCTTGTACAGTTAGTTTACTTCCTGCACATGAACTCTTCTTCAGAGCAGCGCTGGAATGTAATTGCGTTCATCTATACAATTCTTACAGTGGCAATTTTATTGGTTGGCTCTGTATGGATTATGAACTACCTTCACTACAACATGATGATCTAAACTGATTGTCATGCTGAAAAAGTATTTATTCCTGACTAAACCAGGAATTCTCTTTGGTAACTTTGTTACCACTTTGGGCGGCTATTTTCTAGCCGCTCAAGGTTCTGTAGATTTCCTTTTATTGCTTATTACCCTCCTTGGTACAACTTTGGTTGTTGCCTCTGGTTGTGTGGTCAATAATATTATTGACCAAGACATCGACCAAAAAATGCAGCGCACACAAAATCGTGCGATGGTTAAAAAATCGATTTCTGTTCCTGGAGCTTTGGTGTATTCCTTGGTACTAGGCGTGATTGGTTTTAGCATTTTATGGTTCTGGGTAAATGCGTACGCTTTTTTATTTGCAGTGATTGGTTTTGTGGTCTATGTGGTGTTTTATAGCCTCTGGACAAAACGCACAACAATTCACCAAACAGTTGTTGGAAGTATTTCTGGTGCAAGCCCACCAGTGAT
Organism: Acinetobacter sp. TSRC1-2; assembly: GCF_049895885.1. Lineage (NCBI taxonomy): Bacteria > Pseudomonadati > Pseudomonadota > Gammaproteobacteria > Moraxellales > Moraxellaceae > Acinetobacter > Acinetobacter sp. TSRC1-2. The sequence goes on along the minus strand of NZ_JAFCTF010000009.1, from coordinate 111,886 downwards.
TGGATATACCGCTGTTAGCAATGAATTTGACTTAGCTGCACTGCTTATTTTTATTGGTTATGCACTTTGGCAAATGCCCCATTCATGGGCAATTGCAGTATATCGTTTTGATGACTACAAAAATGCAGGTATTCCGATTCTCCCTGTAGCACGTTCTGTTTTACGTACTAAAATTGAATCATTGATTTATGTTGTTTTATTTACCCTCGCCATGAATGCCTTATTTGTATATGGTTATACAAACTGGTTATATCTCGTTATTTTAAATGGGCTATGTATTTATTGGTTTTATATTGGTGTACTTGGCTTTAAAGCTGAAAATGACCAACTATGGGCAAAACGCTTTTTCCTATTTTCAGTCATTTTAATTACGATTATTAGTATCTGCTTTAGTTTTACCTCCCAAGCACCACCCACACAAATCGTATTTTTCTAAAAAAGATAGAGTTCTACTCTATCTTTTTTTTATTTTTTGCTCCTAGAATTATTTCACTACAACAATCCAGTTGCTAATATTGCAACCAAAATTATAAAGTTACTTTTTTCATATGAACTCTAAACTTAATATATTACGCCACACTATTTTTACTTCTTTATTTCCTGTATGCATTTTTTATTCGAGCTTTGGTCATGCGGGTGCTGATATTTACTGCGAACCAAGCACCATACTTCAGAACAACGAATATACTGCTTGTAATAATTTACCCGCACTTACTCCTGCCAACGACAACCAAACCAATCTATTATTATTACTCAGTGATTTAAATTTAGTCAGTATTTCTACTACAACTCAAAAAAGATCTCTTTGGGATACTAATTATAGTCATGTGCCTTTTGAAACCAAACAACTCACGTCATCTGCTCAAAATAGAGCATTCAATGCACGTAAGTTTGTGGCAACAGATATAGATCCTTATCAAGAACATTGCAATTCCATGACTAAAGGTAGTTTTGATTTTATTCAACAGGTGAAAAAGGATCGAACGATACCCAATGCTGAAAAGGATATTTTAATTCGTGAACGTAACAAAATTTCTGAATGTGAAAAACAAATTAGTTTAATTAATGTTAATCCAAACTGGACAATTAACACGCGTCAATATGCATCCTACTTAAACGCAACGATTGCTTTTTATAATACTAACTTTTCTACAGCAACTAAAATTTACTTTCTACTCACCAATGTAAGTAATCCTTGGTTAAAAGAAACAGCTCAATATATGTTAATTCGCAGCAATCTAAATGCTGCTTTTCAAAGTGGTGTTGGCGAGTATGGAGATCTTCAACGAGAGAAACTTAATCAAACCCTGCTTAAAGAGCTCTTTAACAGTATTACTCAATATCTACAGCTATATCCAAAAGGAGAATATGCCGCTAGTGCGCGTGGTCTATTACGTCGTGGTTATTGGTTAAATGGTCGACATGATTTATTGGTTAATGAATTTATATGGCAAATCAACAACCCAAAATCTAAGTTTTATAATCTTGAAATGAATAATGTTGCTTATGAAATAGATCGTCACGTTTTTCAAAATAGCAAATTTAACGTTCAAAATTTAAAGGACCCTCTCTTTCTGGCCATTTATGACTTAATGCAAATGCGTAAGCCAGAAACAGCAGATGATAAAGTCATCACATGGACACAGCTCAACAGTCAAAAAGAAGCATTCAAAAACCAACCTGAACTGTTTCAGTATTTACAGGCCAATCATTTATTCTTTATTCAAAATAAACTGCAAGAGGCCTTAAATTTACTCCCTAAAGATAATCCTAGTGCTATAAACAACTATCTGCAACTCAGTCAGATTTTTCTAAAAGGAAGAATTATTGAAAAATTGGAGAAATCTCAATCTACGCAACACTATTGGGAATCCTTCCTCACAAAAGCGAAAACAGCTGATCAACGTGGATTATTTGAGTTAACGTTATATCCTTATTATTTAAAGCAACAAAATGTAGATGCTTTTATCGGTTCAAATGCCAAAATTAAACAAGCCTCTTTACAAAAAAGCTTTATTTCTAAATCTGCCAATGAAAATAGTCTGATGAAAATCATTCAGACCACAACAAGTACAGAGCATAAGAATTTAGCCCTATACACAACCCTGAATAAATCTTTAGTCCATCAAAACTACAATTTGTTTAATCAGGCTTATGCAGCCCTACCAAGCAATGTCAACCAGTTTAATCACACAGAAAATGCTGCTGAAAAATTTCGTAGTCAGCCCCCTTTGGCCAATTTTATTTGGAAAGGGACAACCATTACCCCGCAAATCAAATGCTCCGATTTAAAAACCTTGACTGAAAAACTGGCAGACACCCCTAAAGACGTAAATTTACGACTATGTTTGGGTGAATATTTTAGAAATGAAAATGGTTATATGCTCAGCACATTCACTTATAATGAAAAGGAAAGCCCAACTTTCCAAGGTCCGATATTTACTCGTGGACAAGTCTATAAAGATATAATTAAAACTCAGCCCAATGGTGAATTAAAAGCCTACGCACTTTATCGTGCTATCCAATGTTATGCACCGTCAGGTTTAAATGATTGCCAAGATCAAGAGATTGAAAAATCCGTAAGAAAGCAGTGGTTTGATCAAATCAAACGTGATTACCCCAATACAACTTGGGCAAAATCATTAAAATTCTATTGGTAAATTGCAGATGCTACAGCAGATTCACTCGATTATTATTATTTTACTTTGTGGTTTGAGTTTAATCGCATGCCAACCGAGTCAATCTGCTTCAGCTAAAAACATGGTTGATGCCAATCAATACGCTAGTTTTTGGATTTGGGGAGATATTTCCACTGCCGCTTATTTAAAACAAGCCAAAGAGCTTTATATTTTACAAGGCGAAATCCGTTTAGATCAATCTACACAAAGCTCAATATTCACTCCTCAAGGTGTCTCAATTCTAAAAATACCGCATCAAAAAGTTTGGCTGGTATATCGAAACCATCACTTAAACTGGCAAAAATCTGAATTAGAAAAAATTTTAAACCGTATCAAACAATGGGAAAATGCGGGAAATAAAATTCAAGGCATTCAAATTGACTTCGATGCAAAGACAAAAAATCTAAAGCAATATGCCTTATTTCTTCAAACATTAAGAAAGCAATTACCTAAACAATATCAAATCAGTATCACAGGTTTACTCGACTGGACAAATATTCAAGATCCGCAAGTTTTGGATTTGCTACGACAAAATATTAATGAACTGATCATCCAAACATATCAAGGCACAAGCACAATTCCAAATTATCAAAGCTACTTAAAACGAATTTCCGCTATGCATTTACCTTATAAAGTGGGACTGGTACAAAATGGTCAATGGACTAACCCTGCCTTTATACAGCAAGATCCTCAATTCAAAGGCTATGTTGTTTTTCTATTACGCTCAAAACCACGTATATAAATTCAGTATTTCAGAAAACTGCTCTTGTAATTTTAGCTTAAAACCACTAAAATTCACGCTTCGCAATTTTTTGCGACACAACTTTAGTTGTGACTCCTTGCTTCTGACTTTTCAAAAGTTAGGGGCTGCATAAACCGTAAGGAGCTGACAATGCGTCACTACGAAATCGTACTTTTGGTACATCCAGACCAAAGCGATCAAGTTGTGGGTATGGTAGAACGTTACCTAACTCACATCAAAGAAGCTGAAGGTCAAATTCACCGTTTAGAAGATTGGGGCCGTCGTCAATTGGCTTACCCAATTAACAAAATTCATAAAGCTCACTACATTTTAATGAATGTTGAATGTGGTCAAACTACGCTTAATGAATTAGAAGAATTGTTCCGTTATAACGATGCAATCCTTCGTAATGTTATTATTCGTCGTGAAAACGCAATCACTGAAGAATCATTGCTTGCTAAAAGTGCTGAAGAAAAACGTGCGCGTAAAGCACAACGTGAAGAAGCACAACAATCTCAAGACTCTGCTGAAGCATAAGGAGAACATTAATGGCACGTTTTTACCGTCGTCGCAAGTTCTGCCGCTTTACAGCTGAGAAAGTTGCGTACATCGACTACAAAGATATCGATACTTTAAAACAGTACATCACTGAAAACGGCAAGATTGTTCCTAGCCGTATTACAGGTACTAAAGCTCGTTACCAACGTCAATTAGCGCTTGCTATTAAACAAGCTCGTTACTTGGCTTTGATCCCTTACACTGACAATCATAAGTGAGGTTGAGCTGTGGATATTATCTTATTACAACGCATTAAAAACCTTGGTAAATTAGGCGATAAAGTTTCAGTTAAAGCTGGTTACGGCCGCAACTACCTTATCCCTCAAGGTCAAGCAGTAGCAGCGACTGAGTCGAATACTGCTGCTTTTGAAGCTCGTCGTGCAGAACTTGAGAAAGCTGAAGCTGATGTTTTAGCTGCTGCTCAAGCACGTGCTGATCAATTGAACGAAGTTAACATCGTAATCACTGCTAAAGCTGGTGACGAAGGTAAACTATTCGGTTCAATCGGTACTCGTGACATCGCTGACGCGTTAACGAATGCTGGTCTTGAAGTTGACCGTGCAGAAGTTCGTTTACCAAATGGTGCGCTTCGCAACACTGGTGAATTCAATATCGCAATTCAATTGCATCATGATGTTACTGCTGAAGTTCTCGTTACTATCGTATCTGAGTAATTTTCTGCAAGAAAAAGAGCATGCTTTTGCATGCTCTTTTTTTTATCTGTAAAAATAGGCAAAATAGCTTATCCAGATTTACTAAAAGTAGTGAATACAACTTATTTTTACTGTTTTTAGCTCAATGAAATTTTCGATTCGCATTTTTTTTAAGAACAGGTATCATCTGTCTAGACGAAAATCGTTGAAAATTCACTATTCGTCCCAATTTTCAAATTACTTCTTTATCGCATTTAAAATCAGGGTTTTATATGTCACAGGCGAATGCCAATGCTATGCTTAACTCATCTAAAGTAGATAATAAAGGGAATGAGTCAGGCCAATTAAAAGAGTTTCGTACTCCACCACATAACTTGGCGATCGAGCAAGCGGTGCTTGCAGCGCTAATGACCGTGGCTGAGTCTTTCGAACAAGTGGGTGATGTACTCAGTGAAAATGATTTTTATGCGACACGTCATAAGTATATTTTTCGCGCCATTGAAAAATTAACTCAAGAAAACTCACCTTACGATGCAGTCTTAGTTAATGATTGGCTAATCAAACAAAATTTATTGGATGCTGTCGGTGGTGAAGAATATTTAATGCAACTCATGGCAGACTCGCCTTCTAGTTTTTATAACCTGGAAACCTATGCCAATAAAATTAAAGAATTTTCAACTTTACGCAGCATGATTAAAGTCAGCTCTGAAATTTTACAGAATGCTTATGACACCAAAGGTCGTAGTGTCAGTGAAATTTTAGATCTTGCTGAAACCAATATTTTTTCTATTGCTGAACAACATAATAATAATGCCAAAGCTCAAGGTCCAAAACCAATTAATGCTGTAGTTGCCGATGTTTTTGACAAGTTAAATGAATTGTCGCAAATGGAAGGCAGTATTACCGGTTTAACTTCAGGTTTTATGGAGCTGGATAACAAAACCTCGGGGATGCAATCGGGTGACTTGATTATTGTCGCTGCACGTCCATCTATGGGTAAAACCACCTTTGCCATGAACTTGGTGGAAAGTGTGCTATTTAACTGTGATCTACCTGCCCTTGTTTTCTCCATGGAGATGCCGGCAGATTCGATTGCCATGCGTTTAATCTCGGCTTACGGTAAAGTTCACCAAGGTCATTTACGTTCCGGGAAACTGGATGGTGATGAATGGTCTAAAGTGACAGGTACGATTTTACAGCTTCAAGAAAAAAATCTGTATATCGATGATTCGTCTGCCCTCCCCCCAACAGAATTACGCGCCCGCGCACGTCGTATTGCCAAAATGCATGGCGGTAAAATTGGCTGTATCATGGTCGATTACTTGCAGTTAATGAAAGTACCCGGTATGGGCGACAACCGTGTCGGTGAGATCTCGGAAATTTCACGAAGCTTAAAAGCTTTGGCAAAAGAAATGATGTGTCCGGTGATTGCCCTTTCACAGCTTAACCGCTCACTGGAAAACCGACCAAATAAACGTCCTGTGATGTCTGACCTTCGTGAATCCGGTGCGATCGAGCAGGATGCCGATTTAATCATGTTTATTTACCGTGATGAGGTTTATAACAAAGAATCCAAAGAAGCAGGCACTGCCGAAATTATTATTGGTAAACAGCGTAACGGTCCTATTGGTACGGTGCGTCTGGCTTTTGAAGGTCAATACACGCGATTTAGTAACCTTTCACCAGAGTTTTATGCTCAATATAATGATGAAGAGTAAGTAATAAAAAACGAGGTGATGACCTCGTTTTTTTAGCTGCCCATTTTTCTCCAAGTCTGCACTTTAATCCTTTTAAGTGAAACCTGATTTTAGCTCCGCATATCTTTCTACAACTTAATCAACTTTAAATATAGGAAGAGATAAAAAAGTATTATCAGCTACTGTTAATATTTTAATAACAGAACAAGCAAGGCTATCTAAAATTTAATTGAAATATACTTTAAATTAGTGTTTATTTTCAGCCATAGGAATACAATATGGCCCTCTATTCTGCTTAAGTTCCTCACTCCCTTTTGAGTGAGATCAAAAGCATACCCATAATATTCTGATTGTAGCTTATAAGTGATTGTTTCAAATTGCTGTAATGTTTCATTGTAACCCCAAGGAGTCACCAGGGTGCGCCAAGCAACAGTTTATATTGACAAAGATGCTCTGCAATATAATTTAAACCGTGTTAAACAACTTGCAACAACTGCTCAAATTGTAAGTATGGTTAAAGCCAACGCTTACGGACATGGAGTCAAAGACTGTTTAGCAGCCTTAAGTGGAACGGATGCCTTTGGTGTTGCCTGCCTCGAAGAAGCACTTGAAATTCGTGAACTCGGCTATCAACACCCGATTACCCTCATCGAAGGTATTTTCTCTGAAGATGAAATGCGGGTTGTGGTTGAAAATAACATTGAATGCGTCGTACATCAGCAACAACAACTCGACTGGTTGCGAACATATAAAAATGCTTATATTGGCAAAAACTTAAAAGTTTGGGTCAAACTCAATAGTGGTATGAACCGTCTAGGTTTTAAAGTACCTGAGATTATTGAAGTCATTAATTCCCTTAAAACGGAAGGTTTTACTTGTGTTTTAGCGATGCACTTTGCCAATGCTGATGCAGAAAATCACCCGTTAAATGAACAACAAAAAAATCAATTTCTTCAGGTTAAAGAAGCTTGTGCGCCAGTAATGGCTTCTTGCTGTAACTCAGCAGCCATTTATAACTGGCCTGAATTAAATTTTGATTTTGTTCGTCCCGGGATCATGCTTTATGGTGCATCTCCATTTGCAGATAGATCAGCACATGATTTAGACCTTAAACCAGTGATGACCTTTACTGCTGAAATCATTGCTTTAAACCATATTCAGGCGGGTGAATCGGTAGGTTATGGTTCAACATTTACTGCTGAAAAAGAAATGGATTTAGCCATTGTTTCAATTGGTTATGGTGATGGCTACCCGCGTGCTTTCCCTAAACAGAACTATGTGGCTATTAATGGTCAACAAACTCGTGTAATTGGTCGTGTTGCCATGGATATGATTGCCATTGATGTTACAGGCTTAAACGCAAAAATTGGTACAGAAGTTGAGCTTTGGGGTAAAAACCGCTTGGTCGATGATGTGGCTGAAGCCAATGGTACGATTGGTTATGAACTCTTGTGTCGCCTCAGTGCTCGCCCAATAAGAAAGTAACGTGCTGGCTCATAAAAAAACCCAAGTTTGTACTTGGGTTTTTTATAGCTATATTTAATCTAGATAATCATCTGTTGGAATAGGCAGTTTCTGCAAGCCGCGGCGTAAAGTGTCTGACCACTGTTTACTCAGTTGCCTAAAATACGGATCTTCTTCATAGATACGTTTGCCGTTAGGAATGTGTAATGAATCTTTATGATAAACGATTGTATCTAATGGCATTCCGACTGAAACATTAGAACGTAAAGTAGAATCAAACGAGATCAAACAACAACGGACTGCCTCATCTAAAGGCATTTCATAAATTAAGGCCCGGTCCAATATCGGTTTGCCATATTTACTTTCCCCAATTTGAAAATAAGGCGTGTCTTCAGTTGCACTAATACAGTTACCTTGTGGGTAAATATTATAAAGTTGCATGGCTGAACCTTTAATTTGTCCACCTAGTAGAAGACTACAATAATAATTATTAGGTTCGTGAACATCTGCTGTAACATCGGCAATCACTTTTCTTAAGGTCTGTCCCACCAACTCCGCCATTTCAAACATAGTATTGACACTATATAAGTTGGGTTCTTGGCTCAGTTCCAAGTGATTATTCAAATGACCAATAACAGCTTGTGTTGTCGCTAAATTTCCAGAAGTTTGTATCGTGATAAATCGCTCACCCTCCACACCAAAGGTATAGAGTTTACGAAATACAGAGATGTGGTCTACACCCGCATTGGTACGAGTATCACTCACAAAGACCAAACCATCTTTTAAACGTAGCGCACAACAATAAGTCATGAGAGCTCCTTATGACTTTTAAAATTTCAGCAAGCGAGCACTTGAACTATAGAATTCATCGACTCAATACCACCGCGCTCTCTTATGCCTCTTACTGGTGCAACATCCCAATAATCTCGACCGATTGCCACATAGATATGTGAATTAGGTGTAAATAACTGGTTGCTGATATCAAAACAATACCACGAATTTTCAAAAAATACTTCTGCCCAAGCATGACTTGCAAGGTGAGAGGTATTCGGTACAAATAGATAACCTGATACATAGCGTGCAGGCACGCCTAAATATTTACACATCGCAATAAACACATGACTATGATCTTGACATACCCCTTGTCGACATTGAAAGGCATCAATGGCAGAGGTTTGTACAGAGGTCTGATCAGGTACATACGGGATATAATTGAGTATAGCTTCAGATAAAACGATTAAGTTTTCACGATTAACCCGAGGCACATAAGACTCTGCAAAACTTTTCATTTCTGCATTACATAAGGTACTAGGCGTAGGTTGTAAAAACAATTTGGGATTAATTGAGCTCTCAATTCCAAATTGGGTATTCGGGTTCATCTCTACAATACCTTGCGCCATAATGGTCATCTGGCTATAAGGCTTGCGCTGCGAACTGGTAATCCAGATATTATTAAAAGCATCAGATTTAATTTCTTTTTCACCTGGCACACTCACATTCCAAGAATACACGTGCTGATGCGCATTGCTGGATGGAGTCATTTTAATATACTGAATGCTGTTACGCGCTAAATCAGTATATTGATAATGTGTTTGGTGATTAATCATCAGCTTCATACATCTACCTCAAATAGGTTTTGGATATGGTCACTGAAGTGGTAAAAATTCATACTGTCTGGATTTAACTTAAGCTGCTGCCATGCACTGTCCACGCCTTTCCAACCAATCTTATTTAACAGCTCTACTGTTTTATCAATATTCTCCAAAGTTGTGCTGCGATCCTGCTTAAGTCGAAGTTGTCGATCTAACTGCTCTATGTTCTGCCCCAAAGTAAAAAACAGGAAGATATCTTCAGATTCAGCTTCTAAAACATCCTGACATTCTCCCGCTACATCACAAATATAAGCCGCATTTTCAGTCGTATTTTTAATGAGTTGATTGAGTTCTGCATACGCTTTTGCGGAGAATATTCCCCGTAAATCTTGGACATTATCTTTGGCATGTTGAAATTGCTTGTTAAAAGATGACGGTTGTTTTGCATCAAGTAATAAAGTATTCAGCGAGCTTGCATCAAAAGCCGGCAAGCAAAATGCATGCGCATATTCCAATGCATCCTGGTTATTCTGAAATGGAAACTGACTACACAAATATTGAATACGGGTTAAATATCGACCTAACCAAAAAATATGCTGAGCATTACTATTTAATAAAATCATGACTTCTTTCCCATGGTTAGATGTTTAAGAATGAAGATTATCGACCACCCATGTGTCTTTAACTCCACCACCTTGTGAAGAATTCACTACTAAAGATCCTGCCTGCATTGCCACACGTGTCAAACCACCGGGTACGATTTCTGTCCGATAAGGTGAACTGAGTACAAAGGGACGTAAATCGATATGACGCTCTGCCACCCCAAAATCACTTATCGTTGGACAGACTGATAAATCCAGAGTCGGCTGCGCAATATATAAATTCGGTGCAGCAATAATTTTGTCTCTAAATGAGTCAATTTGACTTTTTGAGGCTTGAGGACCAATCAACATGCCATACCCACCCGAACCTTGGGCTTCTTTCACCACCAATTGCTCCAAGTTAGATAGGACATAATCCAGGTCTTGAGCTTCGCGACATTGATAAGTTGGCACATTTTTTAAGATTGCTTGTTCACCTAAGTAAAAATGAATCATTTTATCGACATATGGATAGATGGATTTATCATCCGCCACACCAGTACCCGGTGCATTTGCAATCACAACATTGTGACGCAAATAGGCAGACATTAAGCCGGCCACCCCTAAAGTACTATCAGGCATAAAACATAATGGATCTAGATATGCATCATCCACTCGACGATAAATTACATTAACCTGCTGTCTTCCACGGATGGTTTTGACATAAACCTTATCGTTTTCTACAAAAAGATCACGTGATGTCACTAAAGGCACATCCATTTCTCTTGCCAGAAAAGAATGCTCATAATATGCGCTGTTATAGCGTCCAGGCGTTAACACCACAATAAAAGGCTTATCGACATAAGCATTTTCAGCCAAGACTTCTTTAAGTAATTGCGGATATTGTTCAATGCTCAGAATATTGTTTTGCTGGCATAAATCGGGCATGAGTTTCTGACTGATTTTGCGGCTTTCTAGCATATAAGACACGCCTGAAGGTGTTCTTAAATTATCTTCCAGTACATAAAACTCGCCATGACGGTCACGAACAATATCAATTCCGCTAATTTGACTGTAAATTTTACCTTTTAAGTCATGTGCATACATATGTGGCTGATAGGCTTCATGCGTCAGCACTTGTAATTCAGGCACAATATTGGCTTTTAAAATATCTTGCTGATGGTAAATGTCGTGTAAAAACAAATTCAGCGCGTGTACCCGTTGTGCACAGCCCAATGCGACTTCATTCCATTGCTTTTTCTCAATCACCCGTGGAATGAGATCATACGGAATCGTTCGTTCAATCCCTTCTGACTCCCCATAGACTGTAAAAGTAATGCCCTCATACAAAAAGTGATCTTTCGCTGCTTGGTTTAATGACTTTAATTCATCAATCGTATGTTGTGATAACCAATGTTCAATCTTGTTGCAAGTTTCTCCTGATACGGTTTGATCATCTACTAATTCATTAAAAAAATGTGATTTAAACTGTTGAAATAAGCCATTATTTTTAGAGTGGTTGTTAACTTTTACTGCGATTGGCGTAGGAGTATCTGTCCCCAAAGTATTAGGGAAATGTTCAATCGTAGAAACTGGAGGTATCCGATCATTTTCTTTAAACATATTACCCTCATAATTGTTATCTATTCTTAAATAGTGCAAAGCAAAATATATGCCAATAAAAAATCCTTTTATCGTTTTTCTATTTACACACTAAAGTTATGTACAATCAATGGCATTTTGAGACTTAACATGTTTCAAATTATTGACAGAGAGGTAGAAAAATTTGAGAAAAATATTCAGTTTTTTTATTGTTTTCCTGATTTAATGCAGCTATAAACAATCTACTCGATTTTTAATGTTAGTTATGTCTTCACAAGAAAAAGAAACGTCCAACAGCCTATACCGACAGTGGCAAATTTTATCTCGTCTTTCTACTGGAAAGTGGATGGGTACCCGAGAATTACAAGAAATTCTGCAACGTGAAGGTATTGATATCAGCTTGCGTACTATTCAGCGTGACTTAAATCAGATCTCGCTGCGCTTTCCTATTGAAAGCAGTAAAACTGTACCTCAAGGCTGGCGTTGGCGTTCAGATGCACCCATTCAAAGCTTACCGCATATGACCAGTTCTCAAGCGGTGACCTTTATGATGGTCGAAGAACATTTAAAACACTTGTTACCCCCTAGTCTGATTGAGGAAATGAATCCCTGGTTTGACTTGGCACGCCGTAGCTTGTCCACCCAAAATAATGTTCGACAATGGATTAATCGGGTGCGTATTGTTCCGGCCACTCAACCTTTAATTCCGCCTGTAGTCGATAAACTGGCGCAACAAGCAATTTATGAAGGTTTACTGCAAGACAAACAACTGGAATGTGTTTATCAGGGGCGTAGCCACTTAAGTGAAGAAAAAACCTATATTTTAAACCCCTTAGCTTTAGTACAAAAAGGTGCAATTATTTATTTAATCTGTACCCGCCATGATAAAACTGATATTCAAACTTTTGCCCTGCACCGTTTTAAATCAGCTATTGTTTTAAATTCACGTGCAATGCATCCGGTTAACTTTGATATTGATGCTTATATCGATTCTGGTGCTCTAGGATTTAGAGTCGACTATAACCAGCCGACCGAAAATATCGCTTTAAAACTTACCATGACTGAAGAAGATGCTCATTACTTTGACGAAAGCCAACTCAGTAAAGACCAGACCATCCAAAAACTGGACCATGGTTTAGCCCAAATCACCGCAACCGTACCTTTTACTTCACAGCTGGTATGGTGGTTAAGAGGATTTGGCAACAAGATTCAGCAGATCGAACCGATTGAAGTTTCGAATGCAGTTCGTCAAATTACTGATTAAATAAAATAACTGAAATAAAAAAGTCCCAATGATTGGGACTGGAGAATATTTCTATTTAGATCTATTTTTTATTATCGTATTGTGGCTTCAAGAACATCAGGCTTTATTTTCTCACCCCACCACAAAGCTTGATGGCTATGGATCTCATTTATGGAGTGAAGAACATTGAGCTTTAGCACGCTAGATCTCCACTGTTATATCGGATTGATTTCATCGTCATATGAATTACCTCTGTTGCTAACGTAAAATCAATGTACTCCATAATCTAAGTATTGAGAAATCATAAGATCAGAAGCCTTAAGCAGATTTTTTATTAAGCATTTATTCTGGATTTTAATTATGCTCAATTCATATCCAATACAATCAAACCCCTCTTAACTTATTTTTTTTAGAATAAGTCTTTTATTTAAATTCAATAATTATTTAATAAAATAATTAATAATGACCATATTGACCTACTGTTGGCCATTTCTAGCACCAGCTTGAGTTTTACAAATCAGAACTTGCAGCATGTACGCAAAATAGGCAAATTCAATTGATTCATAATAATTTGGAAAAACTAGAATGCCAGGTCCCGTTCAGATTGTTAGACATAAGCTTTTAAATACTTTTTTCTCACGTTACTCAGTCTGGTTCACTTTTATTTTCACTGCCCTTACCATTAGCTGGTTCCGGATTGTTTACGCTCCACATTATATTTATTATTTTATTTCCGACACCTTGCTGAATTCTTTATGGCTGATTTCAGGCGTACTGAGTTTAGTCGGCTTATATGATGTCCTGCAAAACAAGCATTCAATCCTAAAAAACTATCCGATCATGGGACATTTCCGCTTTATTTTTGAAGATTTCCGCCCCGAAATTCGCCAGTATTTTATTGAAGCCGATCAAGATGCCCTGCCATTTTCCCGGATGCAACGCAGCTTGGTCTATCAACGCTCAAAGAATGAAAATGCAGATAAACCCTTCGGTTCGATTATTAATGTCTATCAACAAGATTACCGTTTTATTACCCATTCCATTACCCCCTGCAAGCCTGCCCATCCTGACAGTTTTCGGATTCAGATCGGTAATCATCAATGTCAGCAGCCTTATAGTGCTTCGATTATGAATATCTCTGCCCTGAGTTTTGGCAGCATGAGTGCCAATGCGATTCGCGCTTTAAATTTGGGAGCGAAAATGGGCAACTTTTATCATGATACAGGTGAAGGCAGTATTAGCCCTTATCATCTGGAAAATGGTGGAGATATTGTCTGGGAACTGGGCAGTGCTTATTTTGGCTGTCGTACTGTAGATGGACACTTTGATCCTGAAAAATTTACCCGACAGGCCCTTTTACCGCAAATCAAAATGATTGAAATTAAGTTATCGCAAGGGGCAAAACCGGGTCATGGCGGTATTTTACCTAAAAGCAAGATTTCAGAAGAAATTGCCCGAATTCGCGGTATTAGTCGCGATCATGACTGCGTATCTCCTTCAAAACATTCAACCTTTAATACCCCCATCGAAATGATGCATTTCATTCAGCAACTGCGCGAGCTATCTGGTGGTAAACCGGTTGGGTTTAAGCTGTGTATTGGTCAGCCCTGGCAATTTATGAGTATTGTTAAAGCCATACTGGAAACTAAAATTGTGCCCGACTTTATTGTGGTGGATGGTTCTGAAGGTGGCACAGGTGCAGCCCCGATTGAACTGATTGACCACGTGGGTACGCCTTTACGCGAAGGCTTGCTATTTGTGCATAATACTTTGGTTGGTGCAGGTTTGCGTAATCAAATTAAAGTCGGTGCGAGTGGTAAAATTATCAGTGCTTTTGATATTTCCAGCAGCATGGCGATTGGTGCAGATTGGGTGAATTCAGCACGTGGATTTATGTTCGCAGTCGGTTGTATTCAAGCGCAAAGTTGTCATACCAACCAATGTCCCGTTGGTGTTACAACTCAGGACAAAGAGCGGCAAAAAGCCCTGCATGTTCCAACCAAAGCCGTACGTGTATTAAATTTCCATAAAAATACCATGCTGGCTTTGTCTGAAATGATTGCTGCGGCTGGACTAAAACACCCAGCGGATATTAAGGCTCATCATCTGGCGCAACGGATTAACGACCGAGAAATCAAAAATTATGCGCAATTACACTTTTGGTTAAAAGAAGGTGAATTGCTCAGCTGTGAAAATAAAGATGCTGAAAACTTTTACTTTCGGATGTGGAATTTAGCGCATGCTGAGAAATTTTAACCCTGCTTTGAGTGATAGATATGCGGGTATTTAGCAAAAAAGAGCTTATAACGACTAATCTCGATTGATCGTTATAAGGTTTTCAACCCACTCTTTAGCATTTTGATCATTCACGAAGAAGTCTTACTATTTTTGAATCAAATGTCTGAAGCTCATTTGTTCCTTGCGAAACAGTATTTCTTATTCGCCAAATGAGAAGCCTCAAAATATATTTTGAGTTCGCAAAAAAAGCATCTTGCGGTGCAATGCACCTCACCGCAAAACCTGTTCAATTTCTGCACTTAAAATAACTTTTTGCAAAAACAGTTTAGATAAAATACCTCTGCTTTGCCTTGCGCTACAAACAAAACAGTGTTTCGTTTTTGCTCAGGTTGCGGATGACATGTCCGTATATCAAACACTCAAACACTATGTGGAATTTAAAAAGAAAAGCCAGCTCATTATTTAACTGACTTATCTTTGCTCATACGACCTTTTTTGATTCACTGATTTTTATGAAATTTAATAATAACCATCTGAACTTTGTGCATGTAAAAATGCCGGAATGAGTCCAGTCAATGCCGCACGAATATCCGCACGTTCATTGATTAACTGATGTGAACCTTCTTCAAGCATCAACAAGGTCTGCAAACGGAACTTGCGACGAATAAACTCAATGTTATAACGCCAGTCCACAGTTTGATCTTGGGCACCTTGCGCCAACCATACCGGAATACGGCATGCTGGACGTGCCTCCATTTCCTGCATCCATTTGGACATGGCCAAAATCCAGTCCATACCCATCATACGTGGCTGCAAAGGATCTTTTAAACGCACAAAGCGTAGAAACTCTGGATTGTGGTTATTGCGTCTAAAATGACGTGGCACTTGACGCTTGATCCGTCGAATAATGCCCAAACCCACAGAATTATGCCACCACGCCGATTTCGCAGGTCGAATCAGTGGAGAAAGTAATAAAACACGCTCCACATATGGATTTTCACGACGCTCCGCAAACTCTAATAGATGATGCAGCAAAATAGCACCACCGGTACTCTGGCCAATTCCCAACCATGGTTTGGGTAATTGACTGGCATTTTTAACATAGTGATAAACAGCATGTAAAACCTGCTGATAATGATCAAAGTTCTTGATGTTTGCGGGCGAACCATCACTTAAACCATGACCAGGCAAATCATAGGTAATGACACTAAAACCCTGTTCCAGTAATTCGCGAATAATCGGCTGGTAAATACCGCTGTGTTCCAAATAGCCATGCAATAAAAATACGGTTCCGCGTATTTTATTAAAAGCAATATTGGCTAAATTGGGTTGGAATACCTGTACATGCAATTTAAACAAAGGCATTTGCACATAGCCTTGCCAATGCTCACAATCCAGCAAATGCAAACCATATAACTTACGATAAGCCTGGATTTCCACTGAAGGTTGATAAGGCTTACTCAGGTTTAAGGCTTCAAGCAGTTGAGGTGTGGTTTCTCGACTCGGCACCGGCAAATCCAGCTGTTTTAAAATAGTTGGATTTAAAAATGGGATATCTGGCATTAAGGCACCTCCCGACAATCACTGGAACCAAACCAGACATCACGAATCGTGGCTAAAATTTCATAATTGGCACGGCGGCTATGATCATAATTTTGTTCGCTTGGACGCCAGTGTGTCAGACGTGTCGGCATAGGTGCTTCAACAGGTACAGTTTCAATCCCATTTAAGGCAAATAAACGACGCGTACGCGGCATATGATAACGGTCGGTAATTAATATCACCCGTGGTGCTCCACCCTTTTTTTGCAATAATAACGAGCTAAACCGCGAATTTTCGCAGGTATTCATGCTTCGATCTTCCAGTAATTTCGCGTCTACCTGATGTTCTTTCAGCCAGCGCTGCATATACGGTGCTTCTACACCACTGAGTACAATCGGCAGTTGATATTCTTTTTCGATGGCTAAAGTTTTTTCTAAGCGTAGGCGTGTATAGTCGTTCACCACAATATCTTTGCCATTTTTATCCAAAGTGAGTCCGCCACCCAAGACCACAATCGCATAAGGTTTTGAACTTTGCAGCGGGGGTTGTTCATTTTGTTCTTGAATCAATGCGATATCTTGGTAAATGGTTTCATCGACAGGTTCTTGAGCGACTTGTTCCTGTTCAATTTTATGCGTGTGAAGAAATTCTACATATTTTTCCATCAACGCCTTATTTTCAGTGCTGTTCAAATCCAATAAATCTTTAACTGCTTGAGTAGGATCTTCTTGTTCTATCTCATTATCCATGGGTTTTGCAAGCAACGGAATACGCGGCTTTTCCTCTTGCTCATTTTCTTGCTGTTGTGCGTCCTCAATCATGTGTTGCAAGGCTTTATATCGCGCTTGAATCACCGTCAAATTCTCTGAATTATGGCTTTGGATCGCTTCTTCCATCAACTTTAAATAGGCTTGTCGAGCAATCCATAATCTAGATCCTGGCTCCAGACTTTCATGTTCACTCAATGCAGCCATTTGTTGACTTTTCGCAGCAACCTGATTGACTTCAACTGGAACAAAACTATTCAGGGCTTTCACCACCCAGCCTGAATAAAATGGCGAATAAATCAAAACCATGAAACAGCCGAAAAGAACAAATAACACGGATGCTACTTGTACCAATCGAACCATCCAATGCGATTTCACCATAATTTTCTTATTCCAAATGTGAGCGAATTAAACCTGTTTCATCAAACAATACCGGTTCAGGTTCTAATAAAATGTTAAATTTTTGCTGAACATCCTGTTGTACGGCATGATAAGTCGCTTTTACATCCGCCAAGGTCGCCTGATCATAATTTACTAAAACCAAGGCCTGTTTATGAAACATCCCCACCATACCCAGCTGCTTACCTTTCCAACCCGATTGATCAATCAACCAACCTGCTGCAATTTTAATGCCACCTTGAGCTTGAGGGTAATGGGGTAAATTCGGAAATGATAGTGCTAAATGGTCATAAAGCTGTTCTGAAACAATCGGATTTTTAAAGAAACTTCCTACATTCGCATATTCTTTTGGATCTGGTAATTTGCTTTGACGGATTTGAATCACTTGTTTTTGCAAGTTTTCAGCAGTCTGTTGATCGCCTACGGCTTGCTTGAGATCACCATAATTCAGCATCAAATGTGCGTGCTTAAGCAATTTAAAAGTCACATGAGTAATCACAAAACGATTCGGATCATCTTTAAAAATACTATGCCGGTATGAAAAATCACAATCTGCAGCAAGAATAATGCTAAATTTTTCTAATTGGCGGTCATAAACCTCAACCGACTCAATAAATTCACCTGCTTCAACCCCATAAGCCCCGATATTTTGTACCGGAGAAGCACCCACCAGCCCCGGAATAAGCGCTAGATTTTGCAAACCGTATAAATGATTTTCTGTCGTCCATAGTACAAAGTCATGCCAGACTTGCCCTGCGCCTACACGAACAGTCTTGCTATGTTCATCTTCAGCAAGATATTCAATACCCTGAATATCCATATGAAGCACGAGCGCATGAATATGTTCAGGTAGTAACATATTGCTGCCACCAGACAGAATCAGAACGTTTAACTGCTGCTGCCTGGCATAATTTAAGGCATCCACCAATTCTTGTTGAGATTGAACTTTAAGGTAATGCGATGCAGTTGCATCAAGACTTAAGGTATTAAAAGGCTTAAGTTGAATTTGAGTTTGAATATTCATGTGCTTAAACCTTTATTTCACATCTATCTGTTGTTTGAACTGTTGTTTAAAAATAGTGACCCACGCCAAACTACTCGACTCACACTGATCGAGTACACGCTCAAAACCCTCTACCCCGCCATAATATGGGTCTGGCAAAGCTTGCTTGAGATAAGTTTGATCATGTTCACTCATCAATGCAATTTTTGCCCGAATTTGACTTGCACCATACTCGCTATGTGCTTGTACTAAAAGTGATTGAATATTCGATAAATTTTCATGATCCATTGCCAGAATCAGATCAAATTCAATGAAATCTTGAGGCTTTAATTGGCGTGCACGCAAGGCTGATAAATCATAGCCACGTTTTAACGCATGTTTCTGACTACGTTCATCAGGTGCTTTTCCGGGATGGTAATTACTGGTTCCAGCTGAATCAATCACAATATCAAGTTGTTTCTTATCACAAAAATGTCTAAGAACAACTTCTGCCGTGGGAGAGCGACAAATATTTCCTAAACACACACATAACACCTTATATGGCGTTTTGGATGACATAACAACCTCAATAACTACTTTATTTTCAGATGCCTTATGTTAAGTTATTTATAGGAGGAATCCTATAGAACGCTAAAACAATAATCTTGAATTTGATATAAAAAAGGATGCAATAGATGAGCCATTTTCAATTTCAGACTGTCTCGAATATTATTTCAGGGCTCGGCTCAATCTATGAGTTAAAGCAATTATTCCAACAGCAATCCTATAAAAAGCTGTTATTGGTAACCGATGCAGGTATGATTCAGCAACAATTACACTTACCGATTATTGAAATTTTAGAAACCATTCAACTTGATTATGTGATTTATTCTAGCGTTCAAGCGGACCCACCCGAACATATTGTTCTAGATGCAGTTCAATTCGCGAAAAATGAAAAGACAGATATCGTGTTAGGTTTTGGGGGCGGCAGTTCATTAGATGTCGCAAAAGTGATCGCCATTTTGGCACATCCCGAACAACAACAAATGTTGCAAGATCTGTACGGTATCAATAATGCTAGAAATCCAAGACTGCCATTATTTTTAGTTCCAACCACGGCAGGTACGGGTTCTGAAGTAACGCCTATTTCTATTGTTACCACCGGTGAAACCACCAAAACCGGGATTGTCTCTCCAGTTTTATTTGCTGATGTCGCCATTTTAGATGCGACCTTTACCCAAAACTTACCGGCTCACATCACGGCGGCAACAGGTATAGATGCAATGGTGCATGCGATTGAAGCCTATACATCAAAAATAAAAAAGAATCCCTACGCAGATATGTTAGCCAAACAGGCATTACGTTTACTCAATAACAACTTAAGCCTGGTATTGGCAGATGGACAGAATTTAGCAGCACGTCAAAATATGCTGGTCGGCTCAATGCTTGCCGGTCAAGCCTTTGCTAACGCTCCAGTCGCTGCGGTACATGCACTGGCTTATCCCTTAGGTGGGCATTTTCATATCTCGCATGGGCATAGCAATGCTTTGGTCTTAACCGAAGTTTTAAAGTTTAACGCCCCTAATGCAAAACAACTTTATGCTGAATTGATGTGTTGGATAGATCCAAAAAGTACCGGCAGTACAGATGGTTTATGCGATTTATTTATTGATCATATGCAAAATCACCTTGATAAAAGCGGCTTGATTTTAAAACTAAAAGATTTAAATGTGCCGGAAACCAAGCTTGAGCAATTAGCCAATGATGCCATGTTGCAAACCAGACTTTTACAAAATAATCCGCGTGAACTCAAATTGCAGGATGCCCGATACATTTATCAAGCTGTTTATGCATAATTTGTATTTTATTGATCTTAATATTATTTTTAAGCGATTTTTTAATGTAATCGAAAAATCTTATTAATAAAAAAGCATATCGCAAAGTCATTTACTTACCCGTAGATGACCTTGCTTTTAACCTCTTGCATTCATTTATTTTTAACAGTACAACTGAATATAAATGATCGATAGAAAATGAAATCACAATGAAGCAAATACCCAAACAACGTGCTGATTTCTCATACTTCTTACCCATACAAACGCGCTGGTCAGATAATGATATCTATGGTCACGTCAACAATGTTACCTATTACAGTTATTTTGATACTGCAGCCAATGCCTTATTGATTGAAAAGGCAGACTTTGATATTCGATCTTCCCCAGTCATTGGATTGGTGGTCGATTCAGCCTGCAGTTTTTTTCAGGAACTTTCTTATCCTGAAATTATTGAGGTCGGTGTAGTGATTTCCAAACTTGGCAATTCATCCATGCAATACGATTTAGCGATTTTTAAACCATTTCACGATGTCGCCTCTGCACAAGGTCATTTCGTCCATGTATTTGTTGATCGCCAGACACGAAAAAGCACCCCGATTCCAATCGAAATGCGGGATGCTTTATCTCAATATTGTGTGAATGAATAAACTTATTTAAGCTGGATATTCTGTATTTCACCATCAAAGTTTTGCAGAATATCCTTCACCGCTGCTTCTGCATGAAGTAGCTCTGAAGCACGTGCATAGGCTCTCTGTTTACGTTCATTCTGCATGTTATACGGCGTCGCTGTTTCAACTTCAGCATATTTGACCTGAAAATGAGTATTCGGCCATTCAGTTTTCAAAGCTTGCTCTAATGCATGTTGTAACTGATTTAACAACTGTTCATATTGCGGTGGAATATGAAATAACGATTCGCCATCAATCTGACCCGTCATCACACCTTGTTGTGCCAATTCCTGTACCGCGGGTGATAATGTGCTATTTCTAAACCAGTATTCCCACTTATCTATCGTCCAATCCCCTTCAAGCTGTTGAGGGCTTAGTCTTAAAATATCTTGTGGCATTAACCCGGAATCTTGTGTGGATACAGCTTTAACCGCTACTTTAGTTTCTTCAAGACTCGGTGGTTCTAATTCAAGAACCGGCTCATCGATAACTTTGACTGGTGCAACTTCAACGTGCACAGACTCAATCGGCATCTGTTCTTGGCTTAACAATAAATCTTCCGCTTGATCTACCACAGCAATATTATCTTGAGGCTTTGCAGTTTCAGTATCAAAAGCATCATTTAACGGTGCAATTTCATCGAATAGAAAATCATCACTGCTCGCTTCTGCTTGATCAGCGTTCTCTGTTACAACATTAACCTCATCATTCGACTCATCTAAATCGAACAATGCATCTTCCGCAGCAGGATCAAATACAATTTGATTCGAGCCTGTTGTTGAATTCGGCTCTATAACCTCAAGCATCGGTTCGTCCAGGAAATCATCCGAAGATGGTTCATGAATCTGCGTACTTACTGATGATTGAATTTCAGAAACGGGGGCTGCTGGTTCTTGATATTCTTCAACGTGTGGTTGTGCATTTTGTACGGGCGCTTGAAAAGCGACCTGTGGTGCTTGTTGCTGAAGCTGCTGTGGTGCCGACACCAAAACTTCATTCGGTTGTAATGGACGGAACGCGAGTAAGCGCAATACGCACATTTCAAAGCCTTGTTCTTGTGTCACTGCAAGTTGCAGATCGGCACGACCTTTACATGCCACTTGATAATATAACTGCAAATCTTGCGCTGAAATGATCTGCGATAATTGCATAATTTTTTTATTAATTTCAGCACTATATTTCAAGCTTAAATCTGGTAAATATTGCAGTAAAGCCAGTTCATGCAGCGTTGAAATCAACTGATCTAAAACCAGCGAAACATCTAAAGCCTGTTGTCTAAATTGCATCAACAATTCACTGACACGCTGCTTTTGATTTTGATGGATGGCTAAGACCAGATCATAAATAATGGTTCGGTCAATCAAGCCCAACATCTCTTTAACATCTTGATGCTGAATTTCGCCCTGACCATACGCAATCGCCTGGTCAGTTAAAGACAGCGCATCACGGAGTGAGCCTTGTGCAGATTCAGCAATTTGCCAGATTGCATCCTGTTCTGCCTGAATTTCTTCTTTCTGTAAAATATGAGTCAGATGTTCAGTAATTTCATCCACTGCCAATGGACGCAAAGTGAACTGCAAACAACGAGAAATGACGGTAATCGGCAGCTTTTGTGGATCGGTCGTCGCAAAAAGGAATTTAACGTGTTCAGGGGGTTCTTCTAGTGTTTTCAGTAACGCATTAAATGAATGCGTAGACAGCATATGCACTTCATCGATAAGGTAAACCTTAAAACGACCCTGCGTTGGTGCATACGGAACGTTATCCAGTAGTTCACGAGTATCTTCAACTTTGGTCCGTGACGCCGCATCAATTTCAATCAAATCGATAAAACGACCTTCATTGACTGCGGTGCAAGTTGCGCACACTTCACACGGCGTAGAGGTTACACCCGTTTCACAGTTCAAACACTTTGCCAAAATACGCGCAATCGTGGTTTTACCTACCCCACGTGTGCCGGTAAATAAATACGCATGATGTAAACGACCACGTTCTAAGGCACTGGTCAGTGCTCGTGACACATGGTTCTGTCCAACCAGTTCAATAAAATTGCGTGGACGATATTTACGCGCAAGTACTTGATACATGTATGCTCCTATTTACAGGTCTAAGCATACTGTTTTTTTGACTAAGAGTGAATGAACAATCTGCAAAAGCTTTCAATCAAATACGAGATAAGTAGAACTATTTTTCCAATATTGCGAGAATCTCAAGAAATTAATTATCCATTCTTTTCTAAAATAAAATCATCTTCGGAATTATAAACATTCCCCGTCTGATCTTCCAGAATTTCAAGCAGTTGCTGATCTAAATCCACATAGATTAAATTGCGGGTCTTGACCTGTATTAATTCCAGTTTATTTTGATCGGGATTACTAAACCGGAAATGACCTTGAATGGTTTCAATCTCATTATGGCCACTTAAACTTTCCCGTTTTAAAGTATAAGTCCTGTCCGGATTGAGCACTAAATCTACAGCCATGCCCGGACATTCCTCGCAACGTGAAATACAGCCCATGCATGGTGTAGTGCCTTGATATTCCCCGACCCATTTCGCAACCGTAACTTTTTGCTCGGAAACCTGATCAACTTGCTTGTTATTTTCACTATTTGACTGGGTAGAATCCTGGCAACCCAACAAGACAGAAGAAGCAATCAGGGGAATAAGAAGCGGCTTTTTCATCAGGACAACCCAATGTAGAGATTTTAGTGTAAGGAAAATATCACATTTTTACCGAATTTACGCCTTCAGAATATGCGCTAACATTTTTAAATGATATACCGTTTAAAACCATCCCTTACGCCCTGTTAATGCTGCATCTGCGCAACGTAAAGTTGCTTGAGTTAAACCCCACAGACGATAATCACCCGCAATCGAACCTGTAGCAAAATTATGAGTATAAGCAAAACTTAAATGACGTTCCGGATCACACCACGCCCCAGAACCATTGAAGCCCATATGCCCAAACCCTCTTGATGATTTCCCTAAGGTTAAAACCCGATGATAGCCCAAACGCCAATGCATAGGTAAAGGCATAATACGGTCACGCTTGGTATATTGAACTGCACTCAAATTTTTAAAAATATTTGGGCGAATCAATTGCTGACCGTTCCATTCTCCACCATTTGCCAGCATGGCATAAATTTTCGCCAGACTATTTGCAGTAAAAACTCCATTTGCAGCAGGAATTACGGCTTTTAAACCTTCATCGCTAAAGAAACTGAATTTTTTCATTCCCTTGGGAATCATAGCATCCTGGAAGTCTTGGGGGTTTTGTCCTGACCACTCAACTACTTTGTCAAATAGTGAAGCTTTTTTGGGTTGCGGTTTTGCTTGCAATGAAGGCTTTGCTTCTGTTTTTAATTTTACCAATGGTCTTGCAACCCGAGCCAACTCAGCTTCAGCAATACCAAAGTACGCCCCATCTAATGCCAATGGTTCAACCAAATACTGTTGCATTAAATCTGACAGCGGTTTTCCTGTGGCCTTTTCAAGCGCGCCACCCACTTGCCAGCCAAAAGTTAAGGGTTGATAAGCTGCATCCACGCCTAATTCAAAACGTGGTTTTGCTTTTGCAATGACATCAAGCATATGTGACCAGTCTGCCATCTCCGATGCATCAGCAATATGATTGCGAATGTCATACAAACCACTTTGATGGCTCAGTATATATCTTAACGTGATTTTCGCTTTACCATTCTGTGAAAATTCAGGCCAATACTGTGCAACCGGCGTGTCGTAATCTAAAAAACCTTCGCTCACTAAAATATGAGCCAGTGTCGAAAGTACACCTTTACCCGTGGAATAGCACACGGACAGAGTATCGGATTGCCAGTTTTCAGTTGTTGATTTTTTACCTGTGTAAATATCAACGACTTTTTGCCCTTGGAAATAAACGACTAGGGCTGCCCCACCTAAATCTGTCCGTGCATCCTGCATACGGCTAAATTGTTTGGCGAGGTCTTTAAAACGCTTATCCACCTGACCTTGATAATTTTCTGTATTGGCGAAGATATATTCTTTTATTTTGTTCATTAAACTGTGCTTTCCCTAAACCAGTCATTATTTGTTATTTACCCGAAGCTTAAAATAAAAAAGCCTAAATCAGCAGTGACTTAGGCTTTGCAATTATAGAGCTTTAATACTACCCAATACATGCGGTTTTTGGTTCTTGGTATTTCGAATCAGGAATTCGATGTCTTTACCTTTATTGGCAGTTAAAAACTCAACTTTAGATGGCAAGTACATTGGCAACTTAAACCATACATCTGCTTCATAGCTGTCTGGAAGCGTTAAGCTTGCCAGTGCTTTGGCTTTGCTCCACATGCCATGGGCAATAGCTTGTTTAAAACCAAAGGCTTTTGCGGTAATGGCATGAATGTGAATCAGGTTAAAATCACCCGAAGTTAAAGCATAACGGCGACCGGTATTCTCCGATACATTCCACTCTGCTTGCACTTCATATGCAGGTACTTTTGATTCAGCGACTTTAGCTGCAACTTTGCCATTGGTTTTTTGGCGCGCAAGATAAGTGGTTGTACCTTCCATAACCACTTGATTGCCTATTTTTGCAGTGGTAATGAAGTCAAACTGGACGCCTTTGTCATGTGCTTGTAATTCACCAAACTTGCAAGATAACGTCAGCTGTTCATTTACCCCAACTTTACGGGTTTGCTTAATCTGGTTACGAATATGCACCAGCCCTAAAATCGCAAATGGAAACGCTTCTTGCGTCATCATGTGCATTTGCAGGCTTTGAGACAGCACCGCCAAATAAATGGCTGGAATATAACCGTTATTCTTAAAGCCACAAACTTCATTGTAAGCTTTTAAATGTTTTTGATCGACCTTGAATGAATCCACCACATATTCAACTTGCGGTAGTACTTTTTCACCCTTCGGCTTTTTAAAAATTAGGCCT
This sequence comes from Acinetobacter sp. TSRC1-2, assembly GCF_049895885.1. Lineage (NCBI taxonomy): Bacteria > Pseudomonadati > Pseudomonadota > Gammaproteobacteria > Moraxellales > Moraxellaceae > Acinetobacter > Acinetobacter sp. TSRC1-2. The sequence goes on along the minus strand of NZ_JAFCTF010000009.1, from coordinate 85,723 downwards.
TGAATCACTTTCGGATAGGCTAAATAAGGTTTTGGAAGTTGACTAAAATGGCGAGTATTCATTCTGGACCTTTATAAAATTCTTTCTTATCTGAAAAGTCCTCTCTCCCTTGAAGGGAGAGAGTTAGAGAGAGGGTAATTATTAAAATAAGTTACCTCTCCTATCATTAATCCCTCCTTGCGCAGCAGTGCTGCTCACACTTTAAAAAGGGAGGAGTTCTCCATTATCTAAACTTTTGGAGAAAGTCCTTCTTTAATAAAGGAGAAATGAGGACGATTTTAAATTAAGCACCCAACAAGCTTTGACCACACACACGAACCACGTTGCCATTTAAACCTGTAGAAGCAGAAGATGCAAATAATGCAATCGTTTCAGCAACATCGATAGGTAAACCGCCTTGACTCATCGAGTTCATGCGGCGACCTGCTTCACGAATCGCAAATGGAATTGCAGCAGTCATTTGCGTTTCGATAAAACCAGGCGCAACAGCGTTAATGGTTACGCCATTTTTCAATATTGGTGCAGTAAATTTCACTACACCAATTACACCCGCTTTAGATGCTGCATAGTTGGTTTGACCCAAATTACCTGCAATACCTGAAATTGAAGATACGCAAACAATACGACCATTGGCATTAAAGCCGTCATTTTCAAGCAAGTAATCATTCACACGTTCAATTGCAGACAAGTTGATGTTGATGACCAAATCCCATAGCTCAGGCTTCATGTTTGCCAAAGTTTTGTCACGGGTAATTCCGGCATTATGAACGATAATATCCAGACCACCTTGAGCAGCCGCAGCGGCTTTAATTTTTTCACCAGCATCATTGGCTGTGATATCGATTGCTAAAGTCGAACCACCAATTTCACCCGCAACACGATCAAGATCCGCCTGTTGTTGTGGCACATCCAAACAAATGACATGCGCGCCATCACGTGACAATACATGTGCAATTGCTTCACCGATCCCACGGCTCGCACCCGTGACTACTGCAGTTTTACCTGCCAGCGGTTTTGCCCAATCGATATCGACAGTTTCAGCTTTAGAGACACGAATAACTTGACCAGACACATACGCTGAACGTGGAGACAAGGCAAAACGAACTGTAGATTCAAGATTGGCTTCAGCGCCTTCATCGACATAGACCAGCTGCGCAGCAATACCTTTTTTAAATTCTTTACCCACAGATTTTACAAAACCTTCAAGCGCACGTTGTGCAATCGCCTGTTTTACTGTTTTTGCAGTTTCAGGGGTAATACCGACAACCACTACACGACCAGAAGTCTGAATTTGGCGTGCAATCGGATTAAAGAAGTTATAAAGCTCTTTGAGTTGTTCAGAATTTTGAATACCCGATGCATCAAAAATCACAGCTTTAAACTTAGATTCTTTGTCACCTTCATTGAACGCACTCAGGCTTAAACCTGTTTTTGCTGCAGCTTGTTGTAATTCAGTATTGTTGCCTGCATAGCTGTTGGCGTGAATGTTTGCAAGAACTTGCGCAATTGAACCCGATAAAGTTGAAGATGATGCAGCACCAAATAAAACTGCTCCCTTAACGACCGGAGTGGCCGACTCAAAACGGTCTAAAGAAATCGGTGCTGGCAAACCTAAATTTTTAATGACAAATTTACCAATAGGAGATTTCGCGAATGTTTGGTATTGGTCAGTCATGTTTATTATCTCTCATACAAATTAATTTTTGATGGGTTTGAAGATATTCTTTTAACTTCAATATGATGTTTAGAGTCTTATATTTCAATACATCCATCAGTTTCTATAGAATCATACTTGAGTTAAACCATGGATGTCTTGACCTGAATGCTTTGTATAATGTCATTGTAGTCAATTCAGCTATTTTTAGATTGTGTTAATGTACACGCCAAGAATACTGTAAAATGCTTGGAAAAGCCTTATGAGCAATACCACTCAAGAAAATCCAACAGTTGAAAATTCTGCGACGGAAACTGTGTCAAATACATCAAAAAGTACCGCGCGTACAACTAAAAGTTCTGGCACTGCCATTAAGTCAGCAACCAAGACGACTCGTACCCGTTCAACGTCGCCTCGTGGTAAAAGTACTGCTTCAACTCCAAAAAAATCTGAATCTACCACTCAAACTGCTGTTTCACAGGATAAATCCATGAGTCAAAACACTGTTCGTCGCGTTGCTATTATCGGTGGTAACCGCATTCCTTTCGCTCGTTCAAACGGCGCTTATTTCACTGCCTCTAACTCAGACATGTTTACAGCAGTATTGAATGGTCTGGTTGAGCGTTTTAACCTGCAAGGTCAACGTCTGGGCGAAGTCGTTGCAGGGGCAGTTTTAAAACACAGTCGTGACTTTAACATGACTCGTGAGTGTGTGTTAAACACTGAACTTGCTCCAGAAACACCTGCTTACGATATTCAGCAAGCATGTGGTACTGGTTTACAAGCTGCGTTCCTTGTTGCAAACAAAATTGCCTTGGGTCAAATTGAAGTGGGTGTTGCAGGCGGTGTAGATACCACTTCTGATGCACCAATTGCGTTCGGTGACGGTTTACGTAAAGCTTTACTTGAATTGAACATTGCAAAAACGGCTAAAGACCGTTTAAAAGCGTTAACTAAAATTAATCTGAAAGATTTGATGGATGCCCCTAAAAATGGTGAGCCACGTACAGGTCTGTCTATGGGTGATCATCAAGCAATCACAGCGCTTGAATGGGGTATTGCTCGTGAAGCACAAGATGAACTTGCTGCATCTTCACATCAAAAAATGGCGGCAGCTTACGAAGAAGGTTTCTTCGACGACCTGATTACACCATTCTTAGGTCTAGAACGTGACAATAACTTGCGTGCGGACTCATCTGTAGAAAAACTGGCAAAATTAAAGCCTGCTTTTGGTAAGGGCGATGCACGTACCATGACTGCGGGTAACTCTACTCCGCTGACTGATGGTGCTTCTTGTGTACTTTTAGCTTCTGAAGAATGGGCGAAAGCCAATGGTCATGAAGTTCTTGCTTACTTAACATTCCAAGAAACTGCTGCAGTAGACTTCGTTGAGAAAAAAGAAGGTCTATTGATGGCGCCTGCTTATGCAGTTCCACGTATGCTTGAGCGTGCCGGTATCACCTTACAAGATTTTGACTATTACGAAATTCACGAAGCTTTTGCATCACAAGTGCTTTCTACATTGAAAGCTTGGGAAGATCCAAAATTCTGTAAAGAACGTTTAGGCTTGGATGCACCACTCGGTTCAATTGACCGTTCTAAATTAAACGTAAAAGGCTCATCTTTAGCAGCAGGCCACCCATTTGCAGCGACTGGCGGTCGTATTATTGCCACTGCAGCAAAACTGATTAACCAAAAAGGTTCAGGCCGTGTGCTTGTTTCAATCTGTGCTGCGGGTGGTCAAGGTGTAACAGCGATTATTGAAAAATAAGCTCGCTAGGTCTTTCTGAACAAGAAGCCCTCGGAAGTTAAACTTCCGAGGGCTTCTTAATTTTATAAATTGACTAGAATTTAAAGCTTATCGTGTAGCACGATTCCAAGCTTCCTTAACTGCAATTCTAGCTTCATTCCACGTAAGACGAGACAGTCCCTTCTCATGATCCCATTTAATTTTTAGATCGCTTTCAACATCTTCAAAACGCGTATTTGATTCATATTGAGGGCGGGCTTTATAACCAATTCGATAAGCATTTTCATAATCTCGCTCATAATCTAAGTCTGAATAAGTGGTAAGCGTTTCTGCATAGTAAGGAGTAGTGTGCGCTGTTTCTCTCCAATAGGCCTCTTCTTCGGTCGGGTTAACTGCTTCAGCAGCTCCTTTACCCGCTAAGCCACCGACAACTGCTCCCACAGCACCACCAACTATTGCTCCAACTGGACCACCCATTGCTCCAACTGCTGCTCCAGCGACTGCACCTCCAGCTGCACCCACACCAGTTCCTACTGGATGTGCACCTGGCTCACCTGTAATTGGATCTGCATTCAAATCATCTCGAGCATCTTTAGGAAGGTTTTTTACAACGTCACGATCAAAATTGTCATTCATCTTCGTATTATCCTTTTATCATGCTTTTAAAATTAGGTTTAAAATAACTTTTAAGAAAAAAATATGCACTTTTCTCATATTTAAGCAGTGCAATATTTAATATAGAGGAGATGAGACCGCTTATATGCTTCAAAATGTCAGTTTTAAGTTAAGGTATGTACAATGTTGTATATAAAACATTTCACTCTACTTACCTAGACCGATAACAATTATTTTTTGAATATATGCTATTAAAAATAATTATTTACTTGTATAGCAATAATTAATTCTCTATAAATTGCTGATGAGTTCGCTTAAGTCTTAGATGATTTTCAATAGCGTCATAACACCATTGGAAAATAAAGGTATATACCAAAATACACATGGTCATACTTAAATCGAGCAAAATAGCCTGTCCAATGCTCATCTCCAAAGCATAAGCCACCATTGGAATGGTGGCTAACATCAGCCCACCTTCAAAACCGATCGCATGCAGAATACGCACACCTACCGTCCTTTTTAAATAACGCTTGGCTTCAAACTTTTCAAAGAAATGGTTAAAAATCATATTCCAGAATACTGAAGTTACTGCCATCACAACACCAAGTGTTCCAGTCACCTCCATCGGCATATCAAAAATAAAGCTCAAGGCAATCGCAATGATAACCAACAGGATGATTTCATAGCTCAGCGCATGGACAATCCTTCTTTTGGAAATCAACATTTTAATACTCATTCATTTGGGTAAATGCATTTTATTTTGATATTATTGATTAATTGAATTAGATTCTTTCAAAAGTTTTGATAGATGAATATTAACCAAGAACAACTGATTATTTTTAAGACTGTCATCGAAAGTGGTTCATTTTCTGCTGCCGCAAGAAAGCTGGGAAAAGTTCCTTCTGCGGTGAGTATATCGATTGCCAATTTAGAGATAGATTTGAATTTATCGCTATTCCAACGTGTTGGACGCGAGCCGGTTCCCACGCCTCAGGCGCTTACCTTGTATGAAAAAACAGAACAACTCTTAATCGAAATCAATCAATGGAAACAGCATGCTTTTGCTTTAAGCGAAGGCTTGGAATCTTCTTTAAATATTGTGGTGGTAACCGAACTGTTACACACTCACTGGACAGATTATATTTCACTGATTGAAAAACAATTTCCGGAACTGCAAATCAATATTTTTTCAGCACCGCAAGAAGATGCTTTAAAAATGCTGCTCAATCAGACGGCACAATTGGCACTAATGTTTGAACGTGAACAATTGGAAAGTCGTGAACAGTTTGTCGAACTTAAACGTGAAGCGTTGGTGCCGGTAGCCGCAATTGACTCGCCGTTAGCTGCATTTGAACAAGTAAGCTATGAGCAAATTTTGCAAAACCGGCAAATTGTGGTGGCCAGTCGTGACCGGACCATTAAACCTGAATTGCTATTTTCAAAAAAATACTGGCGTACTGACAACAATCATTCCGCCTGTTCCATGATTATGCAAGATTTGGGTTGGGGGGTGTTACCTTTGGAAATGTTGAATCAAAATCCTCATATTAAGCAGCAACTTAAAATTTTAAACTTTTTAGATTTCAGTCCTAAATTTGAATATTTTGTTGATTTGGTTTGGAGTCGAGAAAGTCAGCTGGGTGCGGCTGCTCATTTTTTGATTAATCACATCCGAAATTCGCGGAAAAACACAAAATAGACAGGCCTTATACATGCTTTTTACTTGGGTTAAAAGCAGATTGTGATATAACCAATGCAGGGAAATAACTTTAAGAACTAGACCAATGACTCAATCTGCCTTAAACCAATTAAAAAACCTAACCACACTTGTTGCCGATAGTAGTGACCTTTCCGCTATTGAAAAATTCCGTCCACTGGATGCAACCACTAATCCTTCTCTAATTACAGCGGCTGCAAATCAGCCTGAAAACAAGCAACTGATTGAAGATGCATTTGAACAAGCAAGGTCTGAAGATTATAACGGTGATCTTTTAGTTGAACGTACGATTGATATACTTACGGTCAAGTTTGGAGTTGAAATTCTTAAGCTGATTGAAGGTCGTGTCTCGACTGAGGTTGATGCGTCTTTGTCTTATGACACCGATGAAACTGTCGCTAAAGCCAAAGAACTACTTGCACTCTATAAAGCCTATGGCATTGACCAAAATCGTATCTTGATTAAAATTGCTTCGACTTGGGAAGGCATTCAAGCGGCTAAAATTTTAGAAGCCGAGGGCATTCACTGTAACCTCACTTTATTGTTTGGTTTACATCAAGCCCAAGCCTGTGCAGAAGCCAATGTAACGCTGATTTCACCTTTTGTCGGTCGTATTTTAGACTGGTACAAGAAAGCAGAAAATGTAGATCATTACCCGATTGATAAAGATCCGGGTGTACTTTCAGTGAAACAGATTTACCATTTCTACAAACAGCACTGTATTAAAACGGAAATTATGGGCGCAAGCTTCCGAAGTATTGATCAAGTTCTCGGATTAGCCGGCTGTGACCTGCTTACGGTTTCGCCTAACCTTTTGGCAGAACTTGAACAAGATCAACGTGAAGTCGTCCCTCAACTTTCAAACAATCATGCACAAGCCCATTGTCAGCGTATTGTTACAGCTTTAACCAAAGAAACCTTCAAGCAACAAATTGAACATGACTTGATGTCTTCGCAGCTTTTACAGAGCGGCATTGACGGCTTTATTAAAGCGCGTGATCAATTAAGTACATTACTTCGCCATTCTTTTGGCTTAGATGCTGAAATACAAGCTTAAAATACCAATATTGCGCCATCGAAAAGCCGATTTTGTTATAGTGAACAAGTCGGCTTTTTTCATTGTTTGAGAGTGTATTTATTGTGTTCGGCATAACCGATCTTCCTACCTATATTATTGGCACAACCTTAATTGTGCTGTTGCCGGGACCCAATTCTTTATACGTGATGTCTATTGCTTCACGTTTTGGCATTAAAGCCGGCTATAAAAGTGCCTTTGGTGTTTATACCGGTGACCTCATTTTAATTTTACTCACCGCACTTGGCGCAGCTTCATTACTGCATGCTTTCCCGTGGTTATTTATCTTACTAAAAATTATTGGTGCCTTTTATCTCAGTTATTTGGGCATCAAATTGCTCATAGCAGCCTATCACACTTGGAATGCTGTTCACTCACAGAAAGAAATTGCAATCGCTGAAAAAAACATTGAGCAATTGCAGCCATTTAAAACTGCACTCACGATTAGTATTTTAAATCCAAAAGCGATTCTGTTTTATTTGTCCTTCTTTGTTCAGTTTGTAGATCCTGCTTATCCATACCCTGCAATTACCTTTACCGCCCTTGCCGTAGTATTACAGATCATTAGTATGAGTTATTTAACTGTGCTGATTTTTTCAGGTGCAAAACTCGCCACCTATTTTACTCACCGTTATAAAGTGACTGCATCCTGTGTTGCTGCTGTTGGAATTTTATTTTGCGGTTTCGGATTTAAGCTTGCGACAACGACTTTGTAAATTTCGAGTCCTGTTAAATAATTAAACCTATAACAACGCTATTTATTATTTCAATTATGCCTTTGCGCTTAAAAATGAAAGGCGTATGATTATTACGCTTTTCAACCATTAAAAATGATCATTGCAAAGGATTTATGCAAAAATTTCTTCAAGACTTTTCTATTCCTGCTGTATTTGCAGGTTTCATTACTTTTCTGATTGGTATTAGTGTTTCTGCGGTTTTAGTGATTCAAGCCGCGCAAATATTAGGTGCGACACCAGAACAAATCACCTCCTGGTTTTGGGCATTAGGCTTAGGAATTGGAATATCGGGTTTAATTTTATCGTGGAAGTTTAAATATCCTGTTGCAACCTCTTGGTCTACTGCAGGGCTTGCACTCATTTTAGCGACAGGTAGCGGCTACAGCTTATACGAAGCCATTGGTGCATTTTTTATCTGCGGGCTACTCACTGCAATTTTAGGCTTTTTAGGTATCTTTCAGAAAGTCTTATCCTATATTCCGCAAAGCCTAACCAGTGCTATGCTTGCTGGGGTATTGCTCAAATTTGGCATCGCACTTTTTGCCAGCATGCAAAATGATTGGGGTTTTATTCTTTCACTTTTGGCCGTTTACATTCTATCTAAACGACTGTCACCACGTTATAGCATCGTGATTACGGTCATTGCCGGGTTAATCCTTTGTCCCCTGTTTATGCAGTTTCATACCCCAGTTTTACAATGGAGCCTAGCCAAACCTGTATGGATGATGCCTGAATTCACCTGGTCAGCTCTTTTTGGGTTAGCCCTGCCTTTATTTGTGATTAACATGGCATCTCAATATTTGCCGGGAATTGCCATGATCAAAAGCTATGGCTATCAACCGCATGTCAACCAGCTTATTGGTTGGACCGGGATCGCTCAAACACTGTTTGCGCCTTTTGGTTGCTATAGTGTCAATATTGCTGCCATTAGTGCTGCAGTCAGTTTAGATGATCAAGTGCATCCAGATCCTCAAAAACGCTATATTGCAGGAATAAGCTGTGGCTTTTTTTATATTGTGATGGGTATTTTCGCAGCAACACTGACCAGCTTACTTATGTCATTTCCACACATTTTTATTGTGGCTCTTGCGGGGATTGCTTTGTTTGGCACTATCAGTCACAACATTGCCATTGCCTTTCAAGATGTTAGTGAACGAGAGGCTGCTTTAATGACCTTCTTATTCAGTGCTTCAGGCATACAGTTCTTCGGGATTGGTTCCGCGTTCTGGGGATTATTATTTGGTTTTGCAGTGTCAATCATATTGAAGTTTAGGGCACAGCCTTCATCCAAATAACGTAGGTTCTCACAACTTATATCCCTGAATTGGGATATAAGTTATTTTAGCTACTGGTATTTTTCCTACAAATTTCGGTATTTGATCGCCCGATCATTTTTAAATAAAGTTATTTTTTAAAATGAAGTCATTTTTTAAAATTAATGTCCTACTGATTTAGAAAAGACATTCATTACAATTACACCACCCACAATCATGGCTATTCCAATCACAGCAGGCCCATCCAGACTTTGCCGGAATATGAAAAAACCAATTAAAGCGGTCAAAATAATACCAACTCCTCCCCATATGGCATAAGCAATGCCTAAAGGAATAGTTTTAATCACCTGAGACAATAAATAAAATGAAATGACATAAAAGATAAAAACTAAAAGGCTTGGACCCAATTTAGTAAAACCTTCAGATTTCACCAAAAAAGTTGAGCCTGTCACTTCAGAAATAATGGCTAAGGCAAGTAAAGCATAGGCAATAAAAACAGGATTCATATCCGCCTCCTAAAACTATACTCATCAAAAGAGTAGCTCATGTATTTTAATAAAATTTTTCAAATAAAATGACAGTAAGCCTTATTTAAAAACTGAAGGACTATATTTTTGAATAAATTGAATAGTCTGTTGAAATGTCTGCTGACTGGCTTTTTTACTCATTATGAATTGATATTCATGTACTAAGAACTCTTTGGAGTTTGGATAAAATACTTCGGTAACAGGTATGTTCTGATTCATCAAAGCTTTTACAAAGGGTACAGATTGTGTGTTGGTTAAAAAGTCTTTATTCCCGCCACTAATCAATACCGGTGGATAATTCGCTGTTAAATATTGAATTGGAGATATACCCTTTAAAAATTCTGCATCGTCTTTTTTATTGCCTGTATAGGCTTGAACCAGGTTAAATATGCCCCACTGGATTAATTTCAATTCATCTGGCGCAGTATTAACAAAAGCATTCATATCATAAATACCGCAATGTAAAATCAGGCCTTTAATCTGGGCACGTTGAATCAATGGCCTAACACCAGACTGCTGAGCAAAATCTGGATGACTGATTAAAGCTGCATAATGACTGACTAGATTCGCACCTGCCGAATCACCCGCCAAATATAATTGATTGGCATTAATATGATATTCCTGCGCATGCTCGGTTATGAATTTTAAAGCCTGATTAATTTGTAGCAGCTGATTTGGATAAGTCACTTTGGGTGCAAACTGATATTGCACTGAAACCACGTTATAACCTTGGTTAGCTAAGAGTTTAAAATAGCCACGTGCATGTTCTTTAGAACCTGAAACCCATCCACCCCCATGAACCCAAACTACGGTTGGACGTGGCTGAAGTTGCATCACATTTTTAGGCTGATACACATCCAAGGTTAATGAGGGTTGCTGCATATACATAATATTTTTCTGCACCAAAACCTCTTGGGGTGCATATTTATCAATCATCTTCTTTTGCATATTAGTAGAAGCATTAAAAACACTTGCAATCACTTTGGTACTACTTTGTGTATTCTGACAACCGCTACTGTGTAGAGCAGCAATTAAACACAGACTTAAACCGAAAAATTTTGAATACACAGGCTTCCCTTATTGAACTTATTTCGCCTGCAATTTGTTGGAGACGGTAATATTTTTGAGCATTTTAATACTTGTCTAAACATTTAGAAATATTTATGTAAATGTTGAGTTTTCAACTCAGAATTATATGCAAAACAGAACACACTTATATGCATGATTTTTAAATAATTTAGTGAATTTTAAATCATTTATCACAGTCTAAATTGATCAAAGCATGACAATGTGCTATCTATAATTAATAGCTACATAATAAACACCAAGGAACAAGTCTTATGTCTTATCAAAATATTTTAGTCCCAGTTGACGGTTCTGACATTTCATTATCTGCAGTTAAAAATGCAGCTCAAATTGCCCAAGCTTTTGGTGGTCAATTAACATTAATCAGTTTAGTCACTGAAGATCCGTTTTCTGATGCAGACTTTTATTATCCATCTCCCATTATGAAAGAATATTTCGTCCAGGCGTATGCCAATGCTGAAAAAGCATTGAAACAGGCTCAAGCCATTGCCAGTGAAAATGGTGTTACTGCCAACATTCAGGTCGTTAAAGGCAATGTCTCTGAAGAAGGGATTATTGAAACTGCAGAAAAATTAAAAATTGATTTGATTGTTATGGGTTCACATGGCCGTAAAGGTTTTCAAAAGTTCTTGCTGGGGAGCTTTGCTCAAGATGTTTTAAAAGGCACAAAACTTCCTGTTTTAATTGTTAAAGAATAAGGATTTATCAATAAATCCTGCAGTTGATGTAGGGTTTATTTGGGTCTTTTAATGATCCTCGCATTTATCATAATGACTGACTATCACAATTAAAAAATCTTTCCAATTCAGCTATATTCATAAGGATAATTTCATGACCTATAAACATATTCTGGTTCCAGTAGATGAATCTCCTATTTCTTATGCAGCTGTTGAACAAGCATTATCTTTAGCCAAAGCGCTCCATTGCCAAGTCACGATTACCAGTGTGATTGCTGTAGATCCATTTGTCGGTGTGGACTTTTATAAAGTCGCGCCTGCGATTACAGATTACTTTATACAAGCTGAAAAAAATGCGCAGTTGCGCTTAGCTGAGATCAAGCAATCTTTTATTCGAGATAGCATTAATGTAGATACCAAAATTATTCGGGGTGTCTCGCCTGCTGAAGGAATCATTCATGTGGCTGATGAAGTCGGTGCTGATTTAATTATTATGGGCTCGCATGGTCGTACAGGATTTAAAAAATTAGTGTTGGGAAGTGTGGCGCAAGCCGTACTGACCCAATCGCCTATTCCGGTGCTGATTATAAAAGTTTAACCATAAGAGTCCCTAGATTTAGGGACTTTTTAACCAAGAGTTAAAGTAAAATATTGTTTTAATCATAGTCTTGCCTTATTCATTTTATAGTACGTGTCTCACTATAAAACAATAGATTCACTTCTAATGCTCAATAAGCCTTTTATTTAGCTTTGTATTTCTAAACCTACCGAAAAAATTCTTAATCCTTTTACAGCAATACTTCAATAATGGGTAAAAAATTTATTTGGAAATGTGTTGATGCAAGGTTTGAAGATAAATTTCTGCTTCAATTTTGCTGTCAAACGTTTTTTGATACGTGCCCATTGCTTGAATATTATTCGGCGTATATTCAATCACCACAATAAAATGTCCATCATTTGTACTTTTTGAAACTCGAATCGCAATAATATGTTGGGAGTTTAAATAAAAACCATCTTCAATTTTAACTAACAAAATCAATCTCCAGTCTACTTAATAAAATGACAGACTTAATCCAATGGCAATCTGCCTAAATAACAAAAGCTCATCTTGAGATGAGCTTTAATAGCATTATTTTACGCTATAAACGTGATTTAATCGACACTTTAAAAATAATCATTCCATAGAAAATATGTCTGATCCTTTTATCTTTTTAATTTAGTTATTCTAAACACCTGATCATTTATTCTTCCGTAAAATTACATTCTAAAATAAAAAAGCCTTTTCTCGGTTTTAATCAGGAAAAGGCCTTTAAGTCATTTAATGAAGGCTAAGTTAGATACTCAACATACCATTTAAAGTTTCCACTACATTTTTAGATTTCACTTGTGGTTTTAAAGCCTCTAGTGCAGTTTTTACTTCTGTCCGTTGTGGCTCTGCCAAGGTATACCAGCGAGAAAGCACTTGCAGTAAACGTGAACCCACAATCGGGTTTTTCTCATCCAGATATTTAGCCAGATCAATATAGTGTTGAACACCAAAACTCCAGGTATTGACTGGGTTGGCATTTAAACCACCACTCACTGAACGAATACGGTTTGGTGTACCCAAATCATAATCCGAATGTGAGGTTAGATATTTGATGGTTTCTACATTTGCTTTCGGATGCGCTGCTTGAACCATAAACCATTGATCTAAAGACAAGGCTTCATCTTCAAAGCGGCTGTAGAAGTCTGCCAACACTTCTTGGGCTTGTGGTGCATCATTCCAAACCAGGACTTTGAGCGCACCCAAACGTTCAGACATGTTGCCTGTGTGATATTGCTCATAAGCCAGATCAAAGGCAGAGGCATCACCTTGACGTGCAATCATACTCAGCATGATGTTTCTGAGTGCACGAACACCCATCGCCTGAGAGAATTCACTTTGATTATCTGGATCTAACTCTAAGTAAATCTCTTTACAGAATGCACCCAATTCACGTGCCAAGGTGTCTAGCAAAGCATTACGCTGTTCCTGGATTTTGGTAGGACGATAATCAGCATCAATACGGCTACCTAAATAACCTTCGGTCGGTACATCAAATAAACGCGAAGCCAATAATGGATCTTTTAGAATGACTTCAGGCAAGGTGTTTTTTATGGCTTGGATATAAATATCAGCATCATGACCGTTTAATAAAATACGTTCCAGCAAAGTTTGAGTGGCTTGCCATTGGTTGAAACCGTTGGTTTCATGTTGCAACAAGAATGCAAGCTCTTCGTCCGTGTAGTTGAACTCAAGATTGACCGGTGCAGAGAAATTACGCAGCAATGAAACTACCGGTTTGGCGGTTACACCGGTAAATTCAATAGTTGTCGAATCTGTATCAAATAAATACACGCCATCTTTTACAGCATTTTCAAACAGTGCTTCAGATTGCAACGTATATTGCTCACCTGTTTCCGCATTAAATAGTGCCAAAGCAACAGGAATTGGCACAGCTTTTAAGTCTGGATATTTAGGATGATCTTTTAACGATTGTTTCAAGCTTAAACGATAGGTTTGTTTCGCAGCATCGTACTCGCCTTTTGCTTTCAGTTTAGGCGTACCCGGTTGGTTGTACCAAATCAGGAATGCAGATAAATCCACACCAGAACCCGCAGTCAATGAAGAAATCCAGTCTTCAACCGTTACTGCCTGACCATCATGACGGCGGAAGTATTCGTCCGTGCCTTGACGGAATTTTTCTTTGCCAAGCAAGGTCGCCATCATGCGGTTAATTTCCGCACCTTTTTCATACACAGTTGCTGTATAGAAGTTATTAATTTCAACAAAGTGATCTGGACGTGGCGGATGCGATAACGGACCTGAATCTTCAGGAAATTGGTGCGCTTTCAAAACGGCAACATCATCAATACGTTGTACTGCAGCGGACTGTAAATCTTCCGAGAAAGACTGATCACGGAAAACGGTTAAACCTTCTTTTAAGCACAGTTGGAACCAGTCACGGCAAGTAATCCGGTTGCCAGTCCAGTTATGGAAGTATTCATGCGCAATCACAGACTGTACCCGCATAATCGCAGCATCAGTGGTGAATTCTTCATCGGCAAGGACACATGAAGTATTGAAAATGTTTAAGCCCTTATTTTCCATTGCACCCATGTTGAATGCACTCGTCGCCACAATCATATAGTTGTCCAAGTCATACGGACGACCATAATGTTCTTCATCCCATTGCATTGAGTGTTTGAGGGCTTCCATGGCAATGTGACATTTTGGAATATCTTTTTCTACCGCATAAATTTCGAGTGCGACGTTACGACCTTCCGAAGTCACATAAGAATCTTTTAGTACCGCCAAATCACCAATCACGCAGGCAAACAAATAGCTTGGTTTCTTGGTCGGATCTTCCCAAATGGTATAGTGACGACCTTCACCCGCTTCACCCGCTTCCATCAAGTTACCATTAGCTAAAAGTACAGGAAATTTTTTATCCGCTTCAACACGCGTAGTAAAGATAGACAGGACATCCGGACGGTCTGGATAGAAAGTGATTTTACGGAAACCTTCTGGTTCATTTTGAGTCACGAATAAATCGCTGCCCGCCTGATATAAACCTTCAAGTTGGGTATTGCTTTCAGGATGAATGACCACTGCAGTTTCAAGAATGACTTCATTTGGTGCATTGGCAATCACCAACTGTTCAGCATCCAATGTGTAGTCTGCTTCGGTTAACAGCTTACCGTTTAAAGTAATTGATTTTAATTCCAGGTCACGACCCAGCAGCACCAAATCCCCCGCTGTTTGGCGTTTCATCACCAATGTTGCATTAACATCGGTACGATCTGTATGAACTTGAATATCTAAGTTGATTGAATCAACCAAAAAAGAGGGTTTTTGATAGTCTTTTAAATAAACAGTTTGGTCTGCTTCAACCACTGGGTTTGCCGCGATATTCATATTATGTCCTAATCCTGCCGTTCGTAAGCCAAAACTTTGTTATTGTGAAACGTTTCGATCATACGACAACTTTCACAATCTGTCTGTGCGATTGATTTGAGTTATATATGGGCACATTGCTCACAATTTTCAATTCACTCGGTAAACATCCGTACAATTAATATTTCAGTTGCCTACTTAACATACGTGCAGTTAAAAATTATGCGGCATTACTCAAATAGCTTTCAGCAATGTAAATAGAAAATAACTGTATTTTGATATCTCTTTATATTATTTGAGCAAGATTTAACTGGCTTATAAACTGGCTTAACTCAAAGTGACAGATATTTTCAAGATGACTACATTTTGAGCACGTTTCTTGCTTGTATATATTTGTGTAAAGCGCACTATAAAATTAAGTCAAAATTAAAAGAGGTGTCCCATGTATCTAAAAGAACATATTGTCCGTGTGGAAAATATCAAGACCATGCAAACACTCGATGCTGCCGGAATTGATCACAAAGTGATTGCGATGTTTATGAGCTGTGAAGGTATTCCGATGCAATCGCCCGATATTTGCGCAATTTTGAATAATTACGATTCATTAGGCAGCAAAAAAATTCCATCTAAAAAGGTTCAGGCTTTAATTCAGGCAAAGCACTTAGGCGAGGAGGATGAGTCATTACCTTGCCCTGCTTCTTATTAATTAAAGAATTTAAATCCCCCCGATATTCTCTGATCTTATGGAGATGGAAGATTTGCTTTTCCATCTCCAGATAAATGAACAATAAATGCTTAGGCTATTTTTCAGAGCAAAGTTGGCCCATATTTTCCTGCTCACATTTATTATTCATTCAGCGCTATTCAATCACGTTACAATAAAAGAGATGTGTATAATCGTTTGAATGATTAACCAGACTTGTGATTGACTTTTTCCATGCTCCTTCAGATTCTGCAAAAACAGTTAGATGAAAGTACATCATGCCCTTTGTGTCAGGCATCCATGTTCTGGATTGAAGCAGAACAGTACGATCAAGCGCTTAATTTTCATGAATGTAGTCACTGCCAGCATCGAGTTTTTCAAGACGGACGCACCAACTGTCATTGTGACAAATGTCTAGTCAATCGAAAAAAGATGCTCACTGAAACGCGTCTGCAAGAACAACGCAAACTTAAATCAAAAAATAAAGATACGGTTGAATACCGACTGGATCAAATCAGTTTTCTGAATAAATTATTTTTACTGAGTATTTTGGACAATCAGGTTCAGGAACACACCACGCATCATGAATATATTGATTGGGAAAGCATTAAATACCATTCCATTACCCCGAACTATTTGTTCCAAAATTATTTGGTCAAGCAATTGGTAAAAGAACAAATCCTGATTGCCAAAGATTTTGCCGTTGAGGCACATCATTACTATGTCAATGTGCGTTTGGATGGATATTCTGAACCGAGTCTTTTTAGCATTACCCAGCAACTTCGCAACTGGTTTTATGAAAATTTAACTATGGGTGTGCCCTTTAAAAATGCCGATGAAGTTAAAAATGTGCTTTATTTAGCGCTGTATCAGGAAATTATTCAGTTTGCCCAGTTTTATTGCCGGACTTGGGGCATTCAAATTGCCGGAAATAACAGTTTTCAAACCTTTTGCTATCGCCTAATGGATTCATTGGCTGTGGGGCAAATTTATTATCTGGTGCAAACTGCATTGGAATATTTGCATCAACAGAAGGTCCTGCAAACACGGAATGAAAACTTTATTAATACCAATTTATTAAAGAAAACCTTACAGCAATATCGTGAACGCGCCGTGACAGAAAAATGGGAAACATCCACCCTGCCGCGTCCTCACAATATTCCTTTTAGCAAGATGAGTGAAATCCTGTTTTTCCGCTTTCTCGGCTATGATGAAAGTATTTTTTTCCAGCCGATTTGGCGGATATGGAAAAAGATTGAACCACGCTTAAGCTTCTATTCGCAAAAACGCTGTATGTATTGTGGTTCTAATGAGCTTACTGTCGATTATGATGCTGAAAATTATGTGACCTTATGCTGTCGCACCTGTAAGCATCAAGACCACTATTTTACCCAATAAAGTTTCACCCAATAAACGGTGATCAATATGTCTAGTCTCACCAACCCTCTATCTAACTTAAGGAATAATCCTATGGATCAAACTTCAACATTGGTCGGACATATTGTTGAAGCATGGACACAGTTGCAAACGGAGCAGCCTTTAGTGCAATGCATTACCAATAGCGTTGCAGCCAATTATGCAGCCAATGTTTTGCTGGCCGCCGGTGCTTCTCCTGCCATGATTGATAATCCATTCGAAGCCGAAAGTTTTACCACTATTTCCGCTGCGCTCAGCATTAATCTGGGCACACCAACCAATGAACAGATGCAGGCGATGCAAATTTCTGCACACACGGCGCAGCGTACCAATACCCCTTGGGTGCTTGACCCAGTCGGCTATGGTCCAATTTTAAAATGGCGTTCGGATATGGTGGATGAATTACTGCAATACAATCCAACGGTTATTCGTGGTAATGCTTCAGAAATCAGCACCCTTGCAGGCAATCAGGTGTCATCCAAAGGTGTCGACAGTACTTTAGACAGTGCCGATGTGTATCACCAGGCAAAAGTGCTATTAGCACATGCTGAATGTATTGCCATTTCAGGTGAATCTGATTTTATTTTAAGCAAAGAACTTGATGCCGTGATTCAAGTCAATGGTGGCTCTTATTTACAACCGAAAGTCACCGCGACTGGCTGTGCGCTCGGTGCTTTAATTGCTGCTTACTGTGCCGTAACCACACCGACTATTGCCACTATTGCTGCACATACCCATTTTGCCATTGCAGGAAAATTGGCGTTTGAAAAAGCACAAACGATTGGTCAGTTTAATGTTGCATTTATGGATTACATTCACAGTCTAAATCCAGATTTAATTCAACAATATGCTGATATCAAAATACTGGAAATCTAAGCCATACCCTTATCCGTATTGATAATTCTGTACAGATCTTTATTTTAGTTTTCAAGCAGCAGCGTAGAATCGTTTTACAGCAGGACATACTCAATGGAACTTAGACATTTACGTTACTTTGTGGCTTTGGCTGAAGAACTCAATTTTACCCGTGCTGCGCAAAAACTCTGTACCGTTCAACCTTCCCTCAGTCAGCAAATTAAAGATTTAGAGGAAGAAGTGGGTGTACAACTGATTGACCGCAGTGCACGCAAAATTGCTCTGACTGCAGAAGGTCAAGGTTTTTTAAAATATGCCCTGGAATCCATTAAATACGCAGAACTTGCCGTCGCTCATGCACGTCAAATCGCCAATCAAGGTCAGCAACAGCTGTTTATTGGCGTATTGCATGTTGCGGAAATGACCATTATTCCTCAAATCATTCAACGGGTTCGCGCTCAATTTCCACAAGTCGATCTTAAAATTAGGAGTTTATCCTGTAGCGAACAGGTCCAAGCGTTAAAAAATTCCGAACTGGATTTAATTTTTAGTCGCGTGTGTATTGATGATCCGGTGTATACCAGCACGATGCTGTTTGAAGAAAAATTATTATTCGTCGCCCATCAAAACTATATTGCCCATCGTAAGATTCAAGACTTAAGGCAAATTCAAAACGATGACTTTATTGTCTGCGACCAGCTATTTTCGCCATTTTTCTACCAGCGAATTGAAGAGTTCACGCAAAAAGAAAATTTAAGACTGCAATATAAATATCAAGTTACCAATGCCTTACAGCATATTAATCTCATTAATATGGGTTTGGGTTGGAGCTTTATTCCTGAATATGCACGGCAGTTACTCAACTCGAATGTACAGTCGATTGAACTGAAACAGAACTTGCCGACCTTACCGCTATATGCCAGTTATCGAACAGATGCTGAAAATCCGATTTTGCAATTTACCGCAAAAATCATTCAGCAATCTGTTCAACAGCAAGTTTCAAAATAACTTTTAAAACCTGCATTAAGCGATTTGATAATTCATTTGTTCGAGCACATGCGTTAATTTCTGCAAGGCGATTGCTTCATCATACAATGCTTCCTGATGACGCCATGCCACATAACCATCTGGTCGAACCAGCAACATGCCTGCTTCAGCAATTTCACAGGTTTTTTGCCAAATACCGTAAACATCTTTCACTTCTTGCCCAATAGTCACGACATTCAAATAAGGCAGCTCTAATTGATCAGCTGCCTGTTTCCACGCATTACCGGATAGACCAGTCACCAAGGTTAATTTGCCATTCCCCACAATATCCAGGGTGGAAACCTTTTGACCATTTTTAGTATCAATTAACCAGCAATGTGGAATTTTCGCTCCAGGACGAGAGCTTGCCTGTAAATATAATTGTGGATCAGCTTGCCATTGTTCTTCACATTCATCCTCTAAAACTACAGCAACCGATTGATAACGCTGATTCAGCTCCACACCTTGTGCATTAAACTCAAAGTTTTTAATCTCTAAGGCATAATTTAACTGAGTACGTAATTCAGCAGCATCTGCTGTCGGTGCATTCAGTCGATCTAACAATTGTTGTGTGGTGGCAACACCTTGATCAAAACCAAAAACATCTTTGAGATGCTTATAATCCATTCGAGACTGGTTGGCACGTGCAACAATTTGCTGTCCAACCGGTACGCGTTCATCACTATAAGAGCTCAATAAATCTGCCTTCGCCCAATCTTTAATCACAAAAGCCAGTTTCCATGCCAAGTTAAATGCATCTTGAATGCAGGTATTTGAACCTAAACCACTGGATGGCGGATGACGATGTACGGCATCGCCACCACAGAAAACCCGACCTACAGAGTAGTGTTTTGCAAAAGCCTGATTTACATACCATGCCGATACATTTTGAACTTCAATATCGACATCATCCGTACCAATAAAAGTATGAATACGCTGAATAATTTGTTCTTGAGTATATTGAGGTTCGCCTTGAGCAATGTCAAAACCCCAGCCTGCAATCCAGTCATTCCACGGAGAAATGGCGCGCAGCAAGCCCATACCAATTTCACCAAAACCCGCAGCAGGATTGACAATCCAATGCAAAATACTTGGGCGATGTTGCACATACTTAGTCAAGTCAGCTTTGAAACGCACATAGGTCGTACCCGCACGCGCCATCTGACCTTCAATCGGAAGACCGATTTTTTCAACAATTTTAGAGCGTGCTCCATCCATACCCACCAGATACTTAGCACGAACCGAATATTTACGGTTTTCCAATCGGTCTAAGAACCAGACTGTAACACCCTCATCATCTTGTTCATGATCTAAATATTCAGTGTTGTAAAATAGATTTGCACCACGTGCGACTGCATGTTTGACCAGTAGTGCTTCCATTTCTGGTTGCACCAAATCGAATAAAGGCGAAGGACTTCCCTTTACATAATCACCATGCCGTAAATCGCCTGTTCCCCACGCCTGAATACGGGCAATTTCTTCGCCAATCAAACTGGTCGTGATCATACTCTCCCCCATGTGTTGCCATGGGGTCGCTCTGCTTTTGGCCTCTTCTTCTAAATCAAATTCACGCAATACTTCGACTGCACGCTGATTGGTAATGTGTGCACGTGGAGAATTTGCCAAGCCATTAAACTGGGTATAAAAACGGACTGAAATCCCATAAGTGGCCAAGGCTAAAGCCGTCGTGGCACCTGCAGGACCTGTACCAATCACCACAACATCCGTATCAAAAGGCTGATTTGACATCACATTTCCTTATTCAATTCACTTAAATGTGCATATCCAAATGATTGGATGTGCTTTTATTGAACTATAAGGAAAATATCGAGTTTATTTAAAAACTATCACAACTAACTATAGCGATATGCATCTGAGCTATAGAAACTCAAAGGATGCTGATATTTTTAAGCGTGATGAGCATTTTTGCCTATGCTTTCTTTATATAAAATACAAACTGAGAAATTTAAAGTAGAGGGTTCAGCCAGTCTCTAGAGAATAAAATTTAATACACTTTCCAGCCTAAAAATAAATGCAATATGGTTTCCAAAATCGTTTTTTAAATCCAGTTTACAGATACACAGCAAACCCATGTCATCAAAATAGTCAGGTACATGTTGCATAAAAAAATTGATATGTGGCGTTGCCTTAGTTCTTAAACGTTGAATGTCTGCAAGCATCGTTTGCTGCATTACACTTGGATGGACAAAAATATCTTCTCGGCGCTTTTATACCTCCTTTTTAACCTGCTAAATCATATTTAAAACTTTTAAATATTCCTCAGACATCTACCTTTCTTCACAGAGAAAAAAATCTGAGATCTTTTTGTCATACGCATTAACCTAATTTAACCCTTGTTTCTATATTCCGAGATTCTTATTTTCAGCATTTTATTGATCTTAAATATCCCTAAAAATAGCGATTTTCAGGATTGATTAAGTTACTTGCGCTCTTCATTTTAATAGCATCAAATCAGAATTTAACTTATTCCTACCTTTGAAAAGCTAAATTAAAATGATAAAAAACCCAACAGCACCTGTCTGTTGGGTTATTAAAGCGGTTAAAAAGAAAACTGCAAAGATATTAATATCTTTTCCCAGTGTCCTTAATCACTTTCTAGCGATGCACAATTAAAACGGATTTAATTCGATTATCATCCAATTCTGTCACCTCAAAGTGCACCCCCTGATACTCAAGCTGAGTACCTAAGTTCACTTCTCCATGAGTTTTATCTAGAATTAGACCTGCAAGACTGATATAGCCTGCATCTTCTTCGACCAAATCCATCATGCCCAACTCTAATTCAAGCTGATATACATCAAGCATGCCGGATGCTTTCCAAGTGTGCTCATCAATTTTGACTAAATCGAGCTGTTCATCCGCATCTGGGAATTCTCCGGCAATGGCTTCAAACACATCTAGCGGAGAAATCAAACCTTGTACATTACCAAATTCATCACTGACTAAAACCAATGAGCCTTTAGAAGTACGTAAGGTATTGATCGCATCGATCACTTTCATTTTTTCAAAAATATAGATCGGGCGATGGCGTTTGATTAAAGCTTTAAGTTGTTCGTCATCTTCCAGTACATCTAGAAGCTCTTTGGCACGAACCACACTCAAGACCTTGTCCAAGCTGCCGCGACAAACTGGAAATAAGCTGTGCGGTACAGCTAGTACCTGTTCACGAATTTGTTCAGGCGTATCATCAATGTCTACCCAAGAAATTTGATTTCGCGGGGTCATGATCGAAGCGACTGACCTTTCTGCTAGGGTTAGTACCCCACCAATCATATAGCGTTCTTCATCGGCAAACGCTTCTTGAGCTTCAAAGTGCTGAGCACTGTCAGTGACAGTTTCCATTTTTCCGCCCATCAATTTCAAGATGGAATCCGCAGTACGGTGGCGCAATGGAATCTTTGATTCGTGCTTTGTAGTATTACGCTGAGTAAACTGATTGAAAGCTTCAATCACAATCGCAACGCCAATACCTGAGTAGATATAGCCTTTTGGAATATGGAAACCAAAACCTTCGGCAATCAAGCTAATACCAATTAATAGTAAGAAGCTTAGACAAAGAATAATTACGGTTGGATGACGATTTACAAAATCAGTTAATGGTTTGGAAGCAAGTAACATTACGGCCATAGCCACAATCATCGCTACCATCATTACATAGATATTGTCGACCATACCAATGGCGGTAATCACCGAATCTAAAGAGAATACAGCATCTAACACTACAATTTGTGCTACAACTGCTGTAAAACTTGCATAAACAACATTCGTTGTAATTTTAACTTCAGGTTTCCCTTCCATTCTTTCGTGCAATTCGCTTACTGCTTTATACAGTAGGAACAAACCACCAAATAAAAGAATAAGATCTCGACCTGAGAATGTCCAATCAAAGACGGTAATAAGCGGTTTGGTCAAAGTGACTAACCAAGAGATGGCAAACAATAAGCCCAGGCGCATGAATAAAGCGAGGGAAAGACCCAATACACGTGCTTTATCACGTTGTTCTGGAGGAAGTTTTTCTGCCAAAATGGCAATAAACACTAGGTTATCAATACCTAAGACAATTTCTAAAACAATAAGGGTAAGTAAACCAACCCAAATTCCCGGATCTAACAAAAACTCCATTAGTTTACATCTCCGATTCCATGAATTTGGTTAAAAATAAACGTAGACCTGCACGGCGACGGATCCATAGATATGCCCTGTTCAACAATAGATAAATTAATTATGCATAATCTACAAAATTTGTAATTAAATTTTTATATTTTTAATCATAAAAGTGCCAATCTGTATAAAACATATACTCACTTGTGTGACGTATCTCATCTATTCGTCTGAAGTTTTGATTCGGATCTAATACAAACTCAAAGGTTATAACCACTAAAATTTAAAAAATACAAATGATGAAAATGCAAGTTATTGTTTTTATGAATTTTATTACAAAATTTACTTGACATATATATTATTTTATTTAACTTATGACCCAAATATCAGAAATTTTTTGTTAAAAAGATCAGTTCCCAAAGCTATTTTTTTCACTAGAATGAAATACAGCCAAGATTTTTTCATTCAATAATCGATAGCTAAACTTAGATGCGCAAACCTCTAATCCAATCAAAAAATTTACAGGATTATTTGCTATGGCCAATGAAAAAGCATTAACCTTCAATAAAACATCGAAAACAATTGCTAATACTAACGATGGAGGTGCATATCCTCATCTAGATTCATCATGTGATCAGCATCAAGTTAAGGTCGTGGTCACTCATAATAATCAAAAGTTTGAAATGTTTATGCCTGTTGTTTTACAACACGCTACTCCTACGGCAATGTTATTTTCAGAGTCCTTTCAAAATTCTGAAGTTGAACAAGAAGTACTAAAATTCGCCCAGAGTATTGTAGGATTTCATCAAGATAAAGACAGTTACCCCCTGTCTCTTCTAGACGATCACAGTTAATTTTGATTCGTATAAGAAATTTTATAAATAGTAAGTTTCCATTGCATTATGAAAAACTTAATATATATTAATTAGCGATAAAAATAATTCAATATGTATTGCGAATCTAAATGGCTTTAGAATAAAATGCTCTTCAATGAAAAATTATAATTACAACAATGAATTAGGGGATCGTTTACCATGACCAAAAAATTCAGTAAATTTTTACCTTCTCCGGAAAATTTTAGTTTAGAAAATTTTCCATATTATTGGGTTACCCAAGTACATGCTCAATACGTCCAGAACGTCGATCATGTATTAAAAAAATATGGTTTAGATAATTCTCGTCGCCGAATTTTGCTCTCTTTAAAATCAAAACCGCATGCAAGTGTATCTGATCTTTCTGAAATGGTCGTATCCAAGATGTCAACGACCACTAAAATTGTTTATCGCTTAAAAGATGAAGGATTAGTAGAAACGTATTCATGTGAAGATGATGCTCGAATTACTCGTGTAGTGTTAACGGACAAAGGGCAACAAATGACCCAAAAGATTAATGATCTTACTAATGTGGTTTTAGAACAATCTTTTGATGGCTTAACCCCCTTACAAATTGAAAAAATGATGGAAACTCTTAAGCATATTTTCAAAAATTTAGCGCATTAACTTAATTTTAATCTAAAAAATTTAATGAAGAGTTGCTCTCTTTGCTTTAACTGTAATGACTATTACAAAGAAATTTTAGTCAAAATTTTTAAACAACATAGTTACAATAATAAAATACAATTACAACAATTAAAAACAGGAGAAACATCCATGACAAAAAAATATAGTAAATTTTTACCTTGTGTAGAAAATTTTAGTTTAGAAAATTTTCCATATTATTGGGTTACTCAAGTACATGCTCAACATGTACAGAACGTGGATCATGCCTTAAAAAAATATGGTTTAGATAATTCTCGCCGACGAATTTTGCTCTCTTTAAAATCAAAACCTCATGCCAGTGTGTCAGATCTATCTGAAATGGTCGTATCCAAGATGTCGACAACCACCAAAATTGTATATCGCCTTAAAGATGAAGGATTAGTAGAAACCTATTCTTGTGAAGATGATGCCCGCATTACTCGTGTAGTGTTAACGGACAAAGGGCAACAAATGACCCAGAAGATTAATGACCTCACCCATGTGGTTTTGGAACAATCTTTTGATGGCTTAACCCCCTTACAAATTGAAAAAATGATGGAAAGCCTTAAGCATATTTTCAAAAATTTAGCACGTTAATCTAAATTTAATCAAAAAAATTTAGTTGAGGAGTTATTTTCTCGATTTTTACTTTGGGTACATGTGAACATTCAAATTCATTTTCAGGAAACCCTTCAACAAATGATCGGATATCCGGAGACTTCCAACTCAGCCATTCATTTAAACGCTCGTGAGGAATTACAATCACTGAGCGTTTAATATTTCCAGGTTCATGAAATTCTTTCATCATGGGATGGTCAATTGCGTTCATCGTAAGCATGGTAGCTGAACGAATCACTTCATCCCCAATCTTACAAATTTCGTAAAGTGCAGCAATAAAAACAGCTTGACCATCTTTCCGACGTACACCCCAACGTTGGGCTTTATGATCAAAATATTTGGACTCGTAAAACTCAGCCACCGGAATGACACCAAATTTATATTTCGTTAATGCATTATTGAAAGTAGGTTTCTGAAACAAGGTCTCATTGCGGGCATTATAGGTTTTACTTGCAATCGTTTTATCCTCTGCCCATTTCGGTACGAGACCAAACATTACTTTACGCCATTCAAGCCCTTGTTGTGATTTAAACAACAAAGGCAAATCATAACCTGGATAGGCTTCTTCCGGATATTCAAAAGGAACTTCTGGAAGATTTAAATCCTGTAATTGTTTGAGCGTTAGTGGTTTGAAGTTTGCACACATAGCATAGGTATTAAATTAAACTGACTTATTATAGCTTTAACTATATCAATGATTCTGTATTAGGTCGTTGGGAATCGTTAGCCAATGTGTACAGCATAATTCTTCCCAAGTCCGCCTCTCCCTTAAGATGTGATAAACCAGAGTTTTTCTCACCCTTAAAAGATACATTCGCTTAAGTCTGCCAATGTAATCAAGATAAGCACTGTGTTATACCCTGAACCTAAGATTTATTATGACCTAATCAAAATTAACTGTTCACTTTTTCGATGACAACAAGATAGGCTAGTAAATTAAAAATGAAATTGCTATGTCCACCACGACACTTTTAATCGCAGCAATATACGCAAGTTGAGCTTCATCAACTTGTGCTTTAAATGGATTAAAGATCAATTCCAAAATAGAGAAAGCGACAATCATAAATAATGAAATTTTTAGTGTAATTGGTAAATATAAGGCAATAAAACGATTTAAAAAATTCTATCCCTGTTCACCACCATTAATCTTAGATATGGCATGGGTTCAACTGATCAATAAGCCTAAATTGATGACAAATCCTGCCAAACTAATTTTAAGCTACTCAGCCCCAGTCTGACTTAAAAAAACTCAATAAAATCAAAATACCGCTGACGAGATAATAATTTTTAAATTTGGCTTGAGTAACTCAGTTTTGCTTTAAATCGTCAATCAATTGATCGGTGTGCCAAAAATACATGATTTATACTCCATTATTATGTATCGATCCTATATAAAAAAGCCTCACAAGGAGGCTTTTTTACTCGGTTCACAGGATTAGTCGCCTGTATAACCTTTTAATTTCAAACGTGCTGCATGTAATAGAGGTTCTGTATAACCTGATGGCTGTTCACCACCTTTAAAGATCAAGTCAGAAGCGGCTTGGAACGCAATGTTATTTTCAAAGTCATTCGACATTGGCGTGTAAAGCGGATCATTGGCATTTTGCTCATCCACAATTTTCGCCATACGCTGCATTACTTCTTCAACTTGCGCACGCGTTACGATACCGTGACGTAACCAGTTTGCAACGTGTTGAGATGAAATACGTAAAGTTGCACGGTCTTCCATCAAACCAACGTTGTTGATATCGAGAACTTTAGAACAACCTACACCCAAATCAACCCAACGAACCACGTAACCTAAAATACCCTGACAGTTATTTTCAAGTTCTTTGGTTTTCTCTTCTTCAGACCAATTAGTGTCTTTCGCTAAAGGCGGAGTTAACAAATCATCTAAAGGTAATGCATCAGTCGCCAACAATTCTTGCTGACGGCTTGCTACATTAATTTGGTGATAATGAATCGCGTGAATGACCGCACCTGCAGGTGATGGAACCCATGCACAGCTTGCACCTGCTTCTGGATGTTCAGTTTTGGTTTTGTACATGTCAAGCAACATATCTGGTTTTGGCCACATGCCTTTACCAATTTGTGCTTTACCACGTAAGCCTGCTTTCAAGCCAACCATCACGTTACGGTTCTCATAAGCCGGGAACCAGATTTGAGATTTCACTTCGCCTTTACGAACGAAAGGACCAGCTTCCATGAAAGTATGAATTTCATCACCGGTACGATCCATGAAGCCCGTGTTAATGAAGATGGTACGGTCTTTCGCTTGAGCGATACAGTTTTTCAAGTTTACGGATGTACGACGCTCTTCATCCATGATACCGATTTTAAGCGTTTTAGCTGGTAAGCCTAATGCTTGCTCAGCACGTTCAAACAGTTCAACCGCAAAAGCAACTTCTTCAGGACCATGCATTTTTGGTTTAACGATATACATCGAACCTTTACGCGAGTTCTTGATTTCGTTTTCACCTTTAATGTCTGCAAAAGACAATAATGGTGTAACCAAAGCATCCATGATGCCTTCATAAATTTCCGCACCATCTACAAGAATGGCTGGATTGGTCATCAGGTGACCCACATTACGAAGAAGCATTAATGAACGACCGTGAATAGAAGTCACACCACCAATCAGGTTTTTATGGGTGCGATCTTTATTCAACGAACGGGTAACCGTTTTACCATTTTTTGCGATTGATTCTTCGAGCGTGCCGCGCATTAAGCCTAACCAGTTACGGTAGCCTTCTACTTTTTCTTCTGCATCCACTGCAGCAATCGAATCTTCTAAATCTTGGATAGTGGTTACAGCTGCTTCAAGCACTAAGTCTTTAACGCCAGCCGCATCTGTTTGACCAATCGGACTGGTTGCATCAATTTCAACAATTACATGCAATCCATTATTTTTAAATACAATTTCATTCGGTGCAGCAGCTTCGCCGTTATACCCAACGAATTGTGCTGAATGCGCTAAAGTGGTGGTAGAACCATCTTTTAAAGTCACAACCAGTGCATTGTGCTCTACTGTGTATTTTGTTGCATCTACATGCGAACCATTTGCCAACGGGAAAGTTTCATTTAAGAAATTTTTCGCGAATGCAATTACTTTTTCACCACGGACTGGATTATAGCCCTTACCTTTTTCCGCGCCATCTTCTTCAGGGATCACGTCGAAACCGTAAAGTGCATCGTATAAAGAACCCCAACGCGCATTTGCCGCGTTCAAGCAATAACGTGCATTACGTACAGGTACTACAAGTTGCGGACCAGCCAAAAGCGCGATTTCTTCGTCGACATTTTCTGTGCTGATCTTGAAATCTTCTACTTCTGGTAATAAGTAGCCAATTTCTGTAAGGAAAGCTTTGTAAGCTCCTAATTCAAATTTGTTGTTGCGGTGCCATTCATCAATTTTAGCCTGAAGATCTTCACGCTTAGCTAAAAGCGCCTTATTCTTGGGACTAAGATCAACAACGACTTGCTCGAAGTTTTTCCAGTATGTTTCGCTGTCTAAACCAGAACCTGGTAATGCTTCATTTTCGATAAAATCGTAAAGTTCTTTAGCAATCGCTAACTTGCCTTTTTGAATACGTGCAGTCATTGTCTTTCCTGATATTGCTACTTTTTATAACAAGAGATTCTAGTATACCGATTTAAATCTAGCTGAATAGTACTATCACATTGCTAAATAGTGATCATTTTTTATAAAACAAATATGCATATTATTAAATAAAATAGAGCTCATAAATGCAGTGTCATCATCAACTTGAATACCTTTTTACAGTTTATAAAGTTTTTGAAATGTCGAAATTAGACTTAAGTGCAGATTTATGGATAAAAACAGTACTTAAACCCGACATTGGTATAGTTATAGAGCAAAGATTAAACAATGACTAGCCTTAAATGTCGACTAAATACACATTTTTTAGCAATAAAAAAGCGCCATTTCTGGCGCTTGCTTTTAATTCGCTGGTGATCCTATATTCTGTATAAGCTTGTGCTCCGCATTTAGATACTCATCGGACTGCATTTCTAGTAAACGTGAACGCGTACGTTCAATTTCAAAGGCTAATTTTTCACCTTGATAAATCTCAATAATTGAATCTTCAGAAGTTAATAACAGTTTCACGCCACGATCATAAAACTCATCGACCAGATAAATAAAACGACGTGCGCCTTCCGACAAGTAGTCTGTTAAATGCGGAACGTTACTCACCAGCACGGTGTTATAGATATTGGCGATTTCAATAAAGTCTGCCGGACTACGCGGTTTGAAACACAACTCTGAAAATTCACACCATAAAACGTCTTCAGTATGCCCAACTGTTTCCACAATACGGTTATTAATAATAATCGGCTCTTGAGAAATTTTTTGAGTTTGGGTCAAAGCAGTAAAACGCTGTGCGATCCAGTTTTTGTGATCATGCGTCAGTGGAGATTTAAACAATTGCGCTTGTTTAAGTACGCGTAGACGATAATCTACCCCTGCATCGACATTTAAAATTGCACAGTTCTTTTTCACCATCTCAATGGTGGGAATAAAACGGTCACGGTGAATCCCATTTTTATACAGACCATCTGGGGCAATGTTGGATGTTGCAACCAGCGTGATTCCGCGATCAAATAATTTTTGGAACAATTCACTTAGAATCATCGCATCTGTAACATTCGATACAAAGAATTCATCAAAACAAATCACCACGGCTTGTTGGTAAATTTGATCAGCCACCAACTCAAGTGGATTACGTTGCCCTGATAATTTGTTTAATTCACGATGCACATGCTGCATAAAATGATGGAAATGCATGCGCATTTTGCGACGAAAAGGAATCGAATCGAAAAACTGATCCATCAACCAGGTTTTTCCGCGCCCTACACCGCCCCACATATAGACACCTTTAGGAGAGGTTTGACGACGGAAGCGACGGAAAGCTTTTTTTGATGCCTTAAAACGCTGTAGCAGTTCTTGCCAAACACGATCCAACTCATGGACAGCTTGTGCCTGTGCATCATCCGGCATGAACTGACCAGAAGAGATCGCTTGCGCGTAACGTTCTGCAGGTGACAAAGGAATAAAGGCGGTGCTGTGCTTAGAATTTAAGTCTGACATATGATTGGATACTATTTTAGGCTATTCAAAGTATAGCGAAGTTTGAGATGGAATATATAACACTTTGGCATTAATAAACTTAGGCTATTTAAAGTACTGGCGTGGACTGTATCCAAACCATCTTTTAAAGGCATGATTAAAAGCCGCTGGCTCGGAATAGCCCAGTAACTCTGCGATCATTTCAATAGAATACTCTTTATATTCTATCAACCTTAGTGCTTTATCTTTAATCAGTTGTTCACGTATTTGTTTATAACTGCTCTGTAATTGTTGCAATTGATGGCGCAAGGTTCGCTCTGGAATTTGCAATGCTTGCGCTGTTTCTGCCATCGTTGGCATCACGCCTTGCTGTAACTCTAAATAATCTTGCACACGTTGCACTAATAAAGGTACTTGTTGATCCACTTTTAAGCGTTCTAACTCCGCTATACATTTACTTTCATAGATTTTAAAAGTTATTTTATCTGCGGATGGAATCTGAACATCCAGGACTGCATCATCAAACCAGAATTCTGCACACTTCGAATCAAACCGTAACTCTAAACCATAGTAATCATGATAGTTTTTTAAGAACTCTTGGTTTTCTGGTTGTAAAAATGGCAAATCAATGTGGATTTGAGGAATGCTCAATCCCATCATTTTATAAAGATCTTGAATAAATTTATAGGTCCCTGAAATTTCACATTGCGCCCGTAATAAACCCAGATCACTATTTAAATCATGCGGCTCATAACACAAAGCAACTTTATGCTCTGTATATTTCAAGCTTAAAGCCCCAGTTAAATGGGTTAAAGATTGATACAAAATACCTTTCTCTAAAGCTGTACGTACATTGTCACTGGTCACCAACAGCATCAGTAAAGGACCATAGCCAGCAAGTGCATAATGCTGCCCAATAAACAACCCTTTTTCGGGCGCAACGTCTTGCCCTATGACTTTTAAGATGTCCCACTCCAAACTTGGATGAATAATTGAACTTGGATCCAATGCGTCAGCACGCAGACCAATACTTTGAAGTTTTTGATCGACTGCAACCCCAGCTTTACGCATGCCTTGAATTAAATACATCAAGCCAAGAATTGATCGTTTCATAGCATTGTCAAATTAAAAGAATATGACAGTTTTTACTATAAAATTTCACTCTTGCAAATTGCCGAATCTATCAATTTTTTTGTCATGTCTATCATGTTGCAGATTCATCTATTCATATAAGCTATATAAAAATAGACCTATAAGGCAAATAAAAAATGTGTGATGCAACTCAAAGCAGGCAACTACCACAACAAACTCAAATTGCCGTTATTGGAGCAGGATTTGGCGGCTTAGCCATGGCCATTCGTTTATTACAAAACGATATTCAAGATTTTGTCATTTTAGAAAAAGCGAATGATGTTGGTGGGACTTGGCGTGAGAATCAATACCCGGGTGCAGCCTGTGATGTGCAATCCCATATGTATTCACTTTCTTTTGCAGCTAAAAGTGATTGGTCGAAGCGCTATGCTGAAGCACCTGAAATTTTTGCCTATATTCAAAGCTTAATGAGCGGTTATGATTTGAAAAAATACTGCCATTTTAATTGCGAGGTTATGGCTACCGAATACAATCAGCAAAGTTGTGACTGGAAGCTGACATTAAACAATGACACAACCCTGATGGCTCAATTTGTTGTTTTCGCATCTGGCCCTCTACATGTTCCGCAAATTCCACACATCACAGGCATTGAAAAGTTTCAGGGTAAAGTTTTTCATTCATCGCAATGGGATCATCAATATGACCTCAGCAATAAAAACGTTGCATCCGTGGGTACGGGTGGTAGCGCCATTCAATATATTCCTGAAATCGCCCCCAAAGTGAAGCAACTGTATGTATTTCAACGTACTGCAGCTTGGGTCATTCCACGAGATGAACGTAATTATTCAAGCTTAGAAAAGCAGTTGTTTGATAAGTTTGATTGGTTTAGAAAGCTGCATCGTGCACGTCTCTATTGGTCAAATGAATCGCGTGTAATCCCCATAGTTAAACCAACCGTGATGAAATACACCCAAAAACTCGCGGAAGCTTATATTAAATATCAAGTGAAAGATAAAAACCTGGCTCAAAACCTCACCCCTGATTACATTATGGGGTGTAAACGTATTTTAGTTTCTAACAAGTACTATCCAACCTTTAAACGACGCAATGTCGAACTCGTTACCGATAGCATTCAAGAAATCACCACCAACAGCATCATTAGCAAAGATGGTAAAGAACGTAAAATTGATTGCCTAATTTACGGTACTGGATTTATCACAGACCCACGTATCTATTTAAAATCTTTTAAATGTACGGGAGAAAATGGTCTTGATTTACGAGAGGCTTGGCATGATGGCGCGGAAAGCTTTTATGGCATTTGCACCAAACATTTTCCAAATTTATTTCAATTATTAGGACCCAATACAGTTTTGGCGCACAACTCTGTCCTCTTTATGATTGAGTCACAGGTCAATTATATCTTACAAATGATTCAACTGGTTAAACAATCCCATAGCCATGCAATTGTGGTGAAAGACCAAGTACAAGATCAATTTAATGTAGAAGTACAAAGCCTTCTTAATGGAACTATTTGGCAATCTGGATGTGTCAGTTGGTATCAGCAAGAGGGAGGTAAAAACTTTGCGCTTTGGCCCACCTATACATGGAAATATTGGCTAAAAACCAAAAAACTTAATCCCGCAGATTACCGCTTGCTAAATAAAAAATCTGGAAGTCGTGCAGCCTAAATACTTAATGGTCATAATAAGCAGGTGTCTTTTCACCTGCAGACTTTTTGTATGCAATCACTTTGGTTGATCATCCAACTTCTGATTTGTTTATTCCTTGGCTTCGTTCTTGCCCGTAAACTTCCTCGGTACTTAGAAAGCTTAGCTTTTAAAGTTCTACCCTATTTTACTTATATTCTACTCATTGCCATCGCGATGGAATTTTCTCAAACACTGCACAGCATAAGCAGTCCATTGCAAATTTTATCTCATGCACTCATCCTCTCGATTGCAACATCACTGGGTGCTTTTCTCTGCTGTTATATCCTGTTTAAAAGTATTGGCTATCAACCCACACAAGGTAAAGTATCCGCAAAGTTATTGGTTAAATCGCTGCTTAACATTAGTTATGCCTTTATTGCACTCGCATCAGGTTATGGGCTGGCTGAAATTTTTAATCATTTTGATTATAGCTTGCACCTGAGCACATGGAATCTACTGCTCATCTTTATGTTCTTGATTGGTTTGGATCTAGCCTATTCCCCACTCGACCGCTCATGGCTGAACTGGAAAATCATGCTTGTACCCATCGGCTGTATCGTCGGTTCATTAAGCGGTGCTTTTTTTACTGCAGCAATTGTGAGAGATATCAGCCTCAAAGACCTGATTATGCTGTCACAGGGTTATGGTTTTTATTCCATGACCGGCATTGTGGTAACTGAATTAAAAAATGCCGAGCTGGGCAGTATCGCACTGATGAATGATTTATTCAGAGAGATTATTGCCATTATTTTGATGTATAGCATTGGCTGGCGCTATCCTCGCTCTGCAATTTCATCCGCTGCAGCAACTGCTATGGATGTCACTCTACCTATGGTCAAACAAGCCTGTGGCAATGAGTTTATTCCACATGCCATGGTCAGTGGTTTTATTCTTTCTGTGCTTGCACCGATTTTAGTGAGTGTATTGGCAGCTTTATAAATAATCTGCCTAAATCTTTCACTTCCATTAAAAGATTATCCCCGTCTTTTTCAAAGGAGAGTTAGAAAGGATTTAAAAGAATTAAAACAAAAAAGCCGACATCAAGTCGGCTTTTAAATACACCAAATTTAGATTAAATTGTCGCTAAAATATCACGCAAAGTTTGACTTGGGTCTTCTGATTGAGTAATTGGACGACCAATTACCAAATGCGTTGAACCATCAAGCATCGCCTGTTTTGGCGTTACAATACGTTTTTGATCATCTGCATTTGAACCCGCTGGGCGAATACCCGGAGTGACTAAAGCAAAATCCTGATCCAAAGTTTCGCGAAGCATTTTTGCTTCCTGAGCAGAACACACCACACCATCCAAACCACTGTCTTGAGTGAGCTGAGCAAGGCGTTTTACTTGCTCAACTGGTTCAATATCTAAACCGATATCTTTTAAGTCCTCACGCCCCATTGAAGTCAACACAGTCACAGCAATCAGTTGAGTCTTGTAGTTCCCCGCTTTTAAACGTTCTACACAGGTCTCCATCATCTTACGGCCACCTGATGCGTGTACGTTCACCATCCACACACCAAGATCTGCTGCTGCGCATACGGCTTGTGCAGTCGTATTTGGAATATCATGGAATTTTAAATCCAAGAAAACCTCAAAGCCTTTTTCGTGCAGTGCCTTAACTACACTTGGACCTTCATGGGTAAATAACTCTTTACCAACTTTTACTCGACATAAAGCAGGGTCTAATTGCTCTGCAATGGTTAACGCGTCATATTGGCTTTTAGCATCCAGTGCAACAATGATACTCAAGAGAATTTACCTTCGGTCGGACAAAAAGAAAGCCCATTATAATGGGCTTTTATTTTCGTTGGTAATATCTAATACAGTTTTTTCATGCCTAGTATGAGCTGCAGCTTCAGCAGCAGCCAATTGGGCAGTTTGAATTTGCTCTTTCCGGAGATATTCAATGTCTTTACGCAATCGTTTAATTTCCCAACTATTTTGAAATACTCGGAAAATTTGCACACCTAACAATAAACCCAATACCACACCCAAAGCTAAAGTAAGTAATAACAATAAGCCTAAACGCATAGCAGGAACTTGAGTAAATAGCAGATCTACACTTAGTTCAGTACCATTTTGTAAAACCAAAGCCAGTGAATAGCCAAACAGTACAATAAGCAAAGCAACCAATACGTAACGCATAAATACCCCTTTTGGAATTTTTTATTACTCTGCAGATTCGTTTACTGCATCACGTAATGCCTTACCAGGTTTAAAGTGTGGAACTGCTTTTGCAGCCACTTCAACAGACTTTCCTGTTTTAGGATTACGCCCCACACGTGGATCACGGTGATGCAAAGCAAAACTGCCAAAACCACGAATTTCAATACGATTATCAGATGATAATGCAGCTATCATTTGATCAATCATAATTTTAACAGCTTCTTCGACCAAAGGTTCTGCTAAGTGTGGATTTTTAAGGGAAATTCGCTCTATTAAGTCAGACTTATTCAGTGCTTCCGTAGTCATCTGCGACCTCTTTAATTATCAAGCTACTTTGTAGATGATCCGATAATAACGTGTTTAAATACAAAACGGTAGCGCAATAAGTTAATACTACGCTACCGTTTACAGTATTTGTGTAAAAAGTATTAGTTAATTTACATTAACAATACATTTTAACGCCTACTTAGTTGCCCATTTGAGCTTTGATCAAATCACCAATAGTCTTAGGACCATTTTCTGTAGAAGTTGTTGCTGTTTTCAAGTTAGCAACTGCTTCTTTCTCTTCAGCTTCGTCTTTCGCTTTGATAGACAAGTTGATAGAGCGTGATTTACGATCTACGTTGATGATTTTAGCTTCAACTTCTTGACCAACTTCCAAGAATTTAGTTGCATCTTCAACGCGATCGCGGTTGATTTCAGAAGCTTTAAGAGAGGCTTCAACTTCGTCAGCTAACTTAACAGTTGCGCCTTTAGCGTCAACAGCAGTCACAGTACCTTTAACCAAAGCACCACGTTCGTTAGTTGCCAAGAAATCATTGAACGGATCATTGTTCATTTGTTTGATACCAAGGCTGATACGGTTGCCTTCAGCATCTACAGACAAGATAACCGCTTCAACAGTGTCACCTTTCTTGTAACGACGAATCGCTTCTTCACCTTGTTCGTTCCAAGAAATATCAGACAAGTGAACTAGACCGTCGATACCACCTGGTAAACCGATGAAGATACCGAAATCAGTGATTGATTTGATCGTACCTGATACTTTTTCGCCTTTGTCGTGGTCTTTAGCAAACTCTTCCCATGGGTTAGCACGAGTTTGTTTGATACCAAGAGAAATACGACGACGTTCTTCATCAACTTCAAGAACCATAACATCAACTTCGTCACCAATCTGAACAACTTTAGATGGGTGGATGTTTTTGTTAGTGTGATCCATTTCTGAAACGTGTACTAAACCTTCAACGCCTTCAGCGATTTCAGCGAAACAACCGTAATCAGTCAGGTTAGTTACGCGCGCTTTAACGATTGAACCTTTAGGGTAACGGTTCATGATCGCTAACCATGGATCTTCGCCTAATTGTTTAAGGCCTAAAGATACGCGGTTACGCTCACGGTCAAATTTAAGTACTTTAACAGTAACTTCTTGACCAACTTCAACAACTTCTGAAGGATGCTTGATACGTTTCCAAGCCATATCAGTGATGTGAAGAAGACCATCGATACCGCCAAGGTCAACGAATGCGCCGTAATCAGTAAGGTTTTTGATTGTACCAGTAACTGTTTGGCCTTCTTCAAGTTGAGCAAGAAGAGCTTCACGGTCAGCTGAAGATTCAGCTTCCATAACAGCACGACGAGATACAACAACGTTATTACGTTTAGCATCAAGTTTGATTACTTTGAATTCTAACTCTTTACCTTCAAGGTGAGTTGTGTCACGGATAGGACGAGTATCTACCAAAGAACCTGGTAAGAATGCACGTACTGGACCGATGTCCACTGTGAAACCGCCTTTAACTTTACCAGAGATAACACCAGTAACGATTTCGCCGTCTTCAAAGATTTTTTCAAGTTTAGTCCAAGTTTCAGCACGTTTAGCTTTTTCACGTGACAAAACTGTTTGACCCATACCGTTGTCAAGAGCTTCAACAACAACATCAACAGTATCACCAACTTGAACTTCAAGTTCACGTTGGTCGTTTAAGAATTCAGCGCGGTCAACAATACCTTCTGATTTAAGGCCAGTGTCAACTGTTACCCAGTCAGAGTCGATGCTTACGACAACGCCTTGGATGACAGCACCCTTTTCAACGTTGAGGTTTAATTCGCTTTCTTCAAAGAGGGCTGCAAAAGATTCGGTCATGATATACCTGATAAAGTCAGCGGTCTTGGATCAGACAAGGCCGGTTTAATAAAGCTTCCACATAGTCCGTAATAAACTGATCTAGCTATGCTTTGGCTGAAAATTCTTTAATTGGCTAATTGCTTTTCGACAAAATTGGTCATCAACTTGAATACCTCATCGATGCCCAATTCTGAACTATCGATGATATAAGCATCTGCTGCTGGCTTGAGTGGAGCGACTGTGCGCTCCATATCTCGTTTGTCTCGAGCTTGTATATTAGCTAAAATGTCGCTTATTTTAACATCTAGCCCCATACCCTGCAACTGCTTTACACGTCGCGTCGCTCGGGATTCCGCTGAAGCAGTCAAGTAAATCTTGGCTTGCGCTTCCGGAAAAATAGAAGTCGCCATATCACGTCCGTCTGCAACCAAACCCGGTTCTTGCGCAAAAGCACGTTGACGCTCTAAAAGTGCAGTTCTAAGTTCAGGAATTGCAGCAACTTTTGAAGCAAACTCACCCACTCGTTCAGTACGGATGGTTTGAGTAACATCTTCACCCTCGAGTTGAACCTGAGTACCGGCTTCAGTTGTAACAAATTTTATGTCTAAATTTGTTGCAATTTTAACGCACTGCTCAAGCGCTGAATCCAAGCAATCCAACAATTCTTGTTGATGTAATGACAGCCCCAGCAAACGATATAAAGCACCAGAATCCAGTAAATGAAATTGATAGTGCGCTGCCAGTTTAGCCGCAAGTGTGCCCTTTCCAGAACCACTTGGACCATCGATAGTAATAATTTGAACTGTCATTAATTTTCCACTTTATGCTATACAGTTTTAGCGAGTTTCGAAAAACCTAGTTTAATCGCAGATTTAAGCTGTGCAAGGATTAATTTACTCACAAAGGGTGCGCGTGCCTGCAATTCAATGGTGTAAGTCACTAAAGTTTTGTCAGCATCTTTTGCTTCAAACTCAATAATCCCTAAATGATGTTTTACCAAAGGATTTTTAATAATTTGGTATTCGATACGCTGATTGGGTTCTAGCAAAGTAATTTGCTCCTGCAACGGTTTGACTGGACCAAAGCCCATACGACGCACTGAGCCAACACCATCTGGACGTTCAGGATCTGCAGAGTCTTTAATCCGTTCCACCTGAATCGGTGCGAAGGCAACATTATAAGTTGAGTGTTTTGATAACAAATCAAAAACCTGATCAATAGGTGCACTAAATTCTTTTTTTACTTGAATGGAATTCATAACTTATCCTAATTTTTATTGACAATGCTTATTGTCATTGTAGTTTACATGGTTTTAATTAATGATTCTGATCATTTACGGGCTTTTCTTGTAATTTCTGCAGTCGTTTTTGCTCACGGCGCATCTTAAAAAAATCACTGAGTTGCTTGGAACATTGCTCATTCAAACATCCAGCCTCAATGTCAAACTGATGATTATAATAGCCTGTTTCAAATAACTTTCTCGCACTAATCAGTGAACCTGCTTTTGGTTCAGTTGCACCAAACACTACTTTGGAGATTCGTGCATGAATCAAAGCCCCGACACACATGGTACAAGGCTCTAAAGTGACATACAGAACCGAGTCTTCTGGAAGTCGGTAATTATTCAGATGAGCACAGGCTTGGCGCAATGCTTGAACTTCAGCATGGGCGGTGGGATCATTTAAAGAAATGGGCGCATTATAGCCTGCACCAATAATTTGATTTTGGCTGACAATAATCGCACCGACAGGAATCTCCTGTTTCGATGCGGCAATAGCAGCTTGCTCGTAGGCAAACTGCATCCAGTACTCATCTGTCAATGGTGTTGCATCAGTCATTCTTAACCGATCACACCATAATGTTTCAACAAATTATTCCAGCTTTCATTTTTGGTCACAGGTGGACAATCAGCCAAAATTGCTTTCAGTGAGAAATCCGTTCCTTTTTTCCATTCTGGAGATAAGTCCTTATCCACCAAACGTGCACGCACACCTTCTACGAAATCGGGATGACGAATTTTCCAGTCAGAAATTTGAGTTTCAAGTTCAAATACTTCATTCCATGAATGAACCTGCTTACCCCACTGCCACAATAGCCAAGTTAAAGCTGCGGTTGTAGGCGAACCTTTCTGCAAGTTCTCACTGGCTTGACGTAACCAGTCACTGCGCGCATCACTCAGCCCAATAATAGATTCATAATCATGTTCGAAGTTCACGCCACGGCAAACACTATGAATCACATCTAGCGAGTTTTGCAAGGGTCCCGGACCCACTGGACGGTGCATCCCATTTAACGTGTCATCAATGGCACGAAAATCACCGGCCGGGTAGTGTCCCCAATTAATACTGATGACTTTTTCAAGTACGTTATCACGCTGCGCATCACAAATATGGGTCGCCCAACCAATCCCATAAGCACCTGCTGCGGTCATAATCGAACCGGTTAGCCCAGTAAACAGACCGATAGCCCCGCGATCTGCCAAGAAACGAGTAGCACCAACATCCGGATACAAACCGATGTTAATTTCAGGCATGGCCAAACGTGAATAAGGCGTGACTAAACGGAATGGTGCAGCCATGAATAAACCAAGCCCCCCACCCATCACATAACCTTCACCCCAAACCAGTACAGGCTTAGCATAGTTATGCAGCAATAAATCTAATGCATATTCTTGTTCAAAGAATTTATTTGCTGTCTCAACTTCATCATTTATTACCAATTGACGAAGTTTACGCACATCTCCACCCGCACAGAATGCTTTCGGCGTGGTTGAATCCAACCAAATGGCTTTAACAGCATCATCGTGGTGAAAATCTTGGAACACTTCCAATAGTGCGGTAACGATAGACTCATCCAAAGCATGCAGAGATTTCGGACGGTTCAGGCGAACAATGCGCCAGCCATTTCTTGCTTCTTCTACAATAAGATCAGGATGATAGTTTTTTAATTCAGGAGATTTTGTCATGCGTCCAGCTGCCAATTTATCGGCTCAATGCCATTTTGTTTCAGGTAATTATTTGCTTTTGAAAATACTTTACAGCCAAAAAAACCACCACGGTTTGCTGCAAGCGGTGAAGGATGTGCAGCTTTTAAAATAAGGTGTTTATTCGGGTCGATCCGCTGACCTTTACGTTGCGCATATGCTCCCCACAGGATAAAAACGATATGCTCACACTGCTCATTCAATACATCAATAACATGATCGGTGAAATCTTCCCACCCCTGTTTTTGATGCGAAGTTGGCTGACCTGCTTCAACAGTTAAAACTGCATTCAGCAATAAAACCCCTTGTTCCGCCCAACGTGTTAAATCACCGTGTTTTGAAACAGGAACACCCAGATCGGTATTTAACTCATGGAAGATATTACGTAAAGAAGGCGGTAATGCAAGTCCCTTTTGCACAGAAAAGCTTAATCCATGGGCTTGATTAGGACCATGATAAGGATCTTGACCTAAAATAACGACTTTCACATGGTTTAATGGGGTTGTATTTAAGGCATTAAAAATTAGCGAACTCGGGGGATAGATCACTTTATCTGCGTATTTTTCAGCAATCAGAAACTGCCTTAACTCATCCATTTTTGGGCTAAGCAAAAAATCACTCAAAACCGCTTTCCAACTCGCATCTAACTGAATTTTATTTAGTTGAGCTTGCTGTTGTTCCGTTAAAGACATAACTGCTTCCTAATCCTTTTTTGAAAACCTACCACGTGACTCAATGATCTTTAGAGGTGTACCTGAAGATCAACACTCGGGTTTTGGAATTTAATTCCTTGTTGTAATTTTTCATACATATTCGGGTCAGTCCATTCAACTTGAACTTGTTCAGAGAACACAATTTGTTCAAGACTCAGCACACCCATTTGCTCATTTTCAATATCTTCTACAAAGCTTTGGGCATACCCTGTATCGGTTTCATGCACAATCACAGAGTAAACCTCCACATCACCTTCCCCGTTTTGGGTTTCAGTAGACGCAAGCACCTGTTGGGCCAAGTAGAAGAAAATACGTGAAAATTGTTCTGCCGAAGGAGAAACGGGTAAAGCTACCCAACGTGCACTAAATTTTTTGCAAGCTTCAATATATTCAGCATCATCATGCTGCCAAAAACAAATGGCATGATCGAAACTGTCAAAAATGTCCTTGATTACGCCCTTCAACAACCCGAAGTCGTACACCATTTGACCATGATCAAGCTTCGAAGCTTTAAGCAATAATTCAACTTTATAACTATGACCATGAATCGAACGCTTACAGCGATCCGATGTGCAATTTCGCACAATATGAGCATTTTCAAACTTAAATAACTTACGAATTAACATGTGCCGTGATGTAATCAAAAATATGTGAATTGAATTTGATTATAAAGCAAAAGTGAAAGACTGGACATTACTTTTACTGTTCAACACTATTGACAAAACATATCTTAGCAAAACAAAGAATTAGGCACCTTATATTTCAGTGTATTGGTTTATATCCTTAAAATGGTGCCATACTACGATACGCTACATATACCGTTTTATCTTTACGCACCAAATCACTACTAAACTGACGTTTACGCTCGCTTAACAGCACTTCAATCCTGGCTTTGAAATAGCTGGATTGTACACCCAGCAAATTATTCACTTCATTTCGGACATCAGGATTAACCTGAGTGAAAGGTTCAATCGCCCAAAGATCACTAATATTTGAAAAATGCTCTAACTTTGCTTGGCGTTGCTGCAAGACCTGTTCAACCGCATTTACATCCAACTTGGGATCAAGACTCGCAAGTACCATCGCTGGCGCGGTATTTATATTGACTTTACTGTCTGATGTAGGTGCAGCACTGACATAATCCGCAATTTGCAGATATTTTTGACCTTCAAAGCCACGGACTAATTTAAGTTCTTCAACACTATGAAATTTACTGTTTGACGGTAAATAACCTTGTGGCA
This sequence comes from Acinetobacter sp. TSRC1-2, assembly GCF_049895885.1. NCBI lineage: Bacteria > Pseudomonadati > Pseudomonadota > Gammaproteobacteria > Moraxellales > Moraxellaceae > Acinetobacter > Acinetobacter sp. TSRC1-2. Next base: position 43,313 of record NZ_JAFCTF010000009.1, on the reverse strand, counting down.
AGCCTTGATAGTAATTGGACTCTGCTCCCATCGCACCAATGGTTTCATCATCAGCATCTTGCCAATCAATCACTGCCTCGCTCAATTTTTCTGGCAAACCCACACGGATTAACAGCTTTTCAAACCAAGCTTTCGCCTGAGGATTCGCTGTACCGTCATTGTTGACCAAGCTATTTAAATTAAATTTACCTGATTCATCCTGCAAAGTTCCTGATACAAAGCCATCTTCCACTGGAAAAGCTGGCATCGGTTTGGCCCAGTTCTCTTGCAGATGATCAATATCCCCTGCATTTTTCGCATCATCTACCAACAGCTCTGAAAAAAAGGCTTCTGCACTTTTAGCATACAGTAAAGATTGGTTTTGACGCATCAAATATGCCGTATTTTCAGCAGTATTGGCCTGACGTTTGGCAATCGTCGCAGCAAGAATTGTTGCTAATGCGACCATGACCAAGATCGTAATTAAGGCGATACCCTGCTGCTGCTTCATGTTCAGTCTCTTTAACTTTGGTTATGTTGGATTATTTGAATTGTTATTTTGATTATTGTTCTGCGGTTTTAAGTAGTCTGTATTTAACAAACTAAAAATCCATTCATAAGCAACATCTTTTACTATTAATTTAATTTTAATCCCTTTGGGTAGTATCTGTTTTTGCACGACATCATTTAAATCCACTTGACCCTCTGGCCAGGAGGTTGACTCATTCGGATTTAGCACAACAATTTCAAACTGATCTACATCGTTTAACAACATGCTGGATTCGGGTTGATCGCGTCCACTGCTGTTTAAATTACGATATTTCAAACGATATAGTTTTTTTTCATCTGCACGATATTGATATTCCACACGTTCATCCGCGGAGATACCTTGTTGCAAAGGATCAGCCACCCCTGTTTTACTAAAATTAAAGCGCCCATTTTGCAAAACCAAAGCAGGTTGAATATTTTTATTGATATTCGCGCTAAGTGGCACGGCCTGAACCGTATCACGCAGAATTTGTTGATAGGCCTCTTGTAGCTGGCCCAAATTCACTTCATGTTGAGTATTACGCTCTTTGACTTTGATCAGATAATCAAAAACTTTCCAGCCTAATGCCGAAAGTACTGCAAATATGGCAATCGCCACCAATAATTCAACCAAGGTAAATCCTGAGCGAGGATTAACGAAACAACGTTTCGTCCGAGCGCAAGATGAGTAAGTTTGCTGTGAGTGTAGAGTTGGATTTTTTTTATTTTTCGTCTGCATTAAACTTTGGCCTTATAATTAAAGAAAACCAAATTGGTAATACCGGATTCCACTTTACCTGATTCAGCATTAAACAAACTGACTTGTACTTCTATACGTTGCACATTTGGGCTAATCGTAGATTGTGCAGATTTATCAATTTGCCAGGTTTCACCCTGCTGCGTGATCTGTTTGGATTGTGTTCCTTGCAACCACTCTTGGTTAATTTCCATCACGGCAACTTCATTTAAAGCAACAAATTGCGCTTTGGTACGTAAAATTGCGTTTGATGTCGCTTGCGTATACTGCATCGCCACTTTGGTAAAAGCGATTGCTGCTGTCACAAAAATGGCTAAAGCCACCATCACTTCTAATAGGGTAAAACCTGAGGCACGATTAAGTCGAGTAATACTCGACCTGAGAGGTATTACCTCGCAAGAAAGTCCGAAAGCTGTGCTTGAGGAGCAGCGATGAGTGAAACGCCGTTTCACCGCTGCGCAAGACCAAGAGCTATGCTTGGAATATCTAGCTTTCATTGATTTTACCTAAATGATCAATCTCGATTTCTTCACCAATCGGACGTTGCTCGAAATAAAACTGAATCCGTACCGGTTTTGCTTCACCATTGCCTAGCCAAAGTAATTTTGGTGCATTTGCATTCAGCAAATCATCATTATTGGCATTTTCATAGCGATGATCGAGAGCAGTAATACTGAACGAGACATGCTCAGGTAAAGCACGCTTTTCAAATTCTGAATAGTCTTGCCATTTTTTATTTTGATTGAGAACTGAATTTTGTGTAGCTTGAAGAGATGGAACTAGATATTCAACCACACCATAACGAAATGGCGATACATCTGTAGCAGTTTGAACATCAAGGGCAAAAATGCGTGCCTGATCATTCGCTTCACGATTAATCCTGCGTAAATCCATAATAAACACTTCACGTGCCTGCATGGCTTTACGTTGATCTACCCCGTTAATATGGGTAAGAATTAAAGATGCCATGATTGCCATAATCACAATCACCACCATCAACTCTATAAGGGTAAAACCGCGAATTGATGACGCTGTTTGCTTCATGGCAGACCTTTAGGCAAATTGTTCCGTGGAACGGATTTGTTTTGGCATCGCCAGCGCCTGGTCAATATAAGCCACACGCAATGTATCGCGTGAACCCAAATAACGCTGATAAAAACTAGAATTCAGGATTGCTGCTGCACCGTGGGTTAAAGCCCAAATGGAGGCCAAATAATCACGCACCGACATGCTACTTTGAATGCTTTCCAAATAGCTTTCAGTCATACGAAAAATAATCCGTAAGCGCTGCTTTCTCACCTGATACAGCTCGCTGAATAAATGATGAATTCCTACACCCGTGGTAGAAAGACGTTCTTCAATTTGATGGAACAGCACTGTACGTTCTGGATGATGTAAATGATGCAACATGAAGAAAGCCAAATGTTCTGGAAAAGCTTTCTCTACATCCTTGATCATCTCGAGCAACATCTTCTCATTACGGATAATGAGAAGCATATAGAGTTCATCTTTACTTTGGAAATGTTTATATAGAGTCCCTTTCGCTAGATCGAGTTCTGCTGCCAACGCATCAAGCGTCATCCCTGATTCGCCATTTTCTAATAACAGTTGCTCTGCAACCTGAAAAATTAACGCTTCTCTTGCTCGAAACTGAGCCTGACGATCCATCTTCACCCTGTAACTCTCTTTATGCGCTTATATCAATTCGAATTATTTACTTTAAATTGAGGAGATTTTCAAAATTTTGCATGGTAATGAAAGCAATTTCCTCAACTGACTTATCATATACATCACTTAAGGCTTTGGCTACATAGGGAACGTATTTTGGTTCATTAGACTTCCCTCTATAGGGCATTGGTGCCAAATAAGGACTATCTGTCTCAATCAGAACGCGATCCAGTGGAACCTGCTTGGCCACATCACGTAAATCTTGCGCATTTTTAAAAGAAACAATTCCAGAAAATGACACGTAATAACCACAATCCAGCACCGCCTTTGCAGTTTCCCAATCTTCGGTAAAACAGTGCAGAATGCCATGAGTCGACTTTTCAGCGCGAATGATATCCACCGTATCATGCTTGGCTGATCGGGTATGCACCACTACAGGTTTTTTGACTGCCTGAGAGGCATGAATATGACGGGCAAAACATTGTTTTTGTTCAGCAATGAAATCAGTACTATGAAAATAATCTAGCCCTGTCTCACCAATCGCCCAAACTTTTTCAGGCTGAGCCAGTTCAATTAAATAGTCGGTAGTTGCGCGCGCCATGGTCTCAGGATCTTCACAGGGATGAACCCCGACACTGTATCCGACATCAGCATGACGTGCTGCAATTGTAGCAAGCTCAATATGGTCATCCAGATCAACCGAGATACTCATGAACTTGGATACACCCGCTTCACGCGCCTGTGCTAATGCCAGATCTAAATTGCCATCATAAGGCGTTAAATCCAGCAAGGTTAAATGGCAGTGAGTATCTACAAACACGGTGAGATCCTAAATCGTTTAAACAGCTACATAGTGTAACTAGTTCGCCCCTCAGACTTAATACCTACAAGCAACTTTTCAGCTTCTGATTTGTAATAAACGCCTTTTTCACCAGTCAACTGCATCCCAAAGCCTTGCAACTTGATGCCATTTTGTTTTTGAGAAATCCAGATGACTTTACCTGTTAAAGGAATTTTTTGTGATTGTTCAGGCAAAGTTGCCAGTACAAACACCTCTTCACCAAGTTTTACCGGCTGTGTGGTTGGAATAAATAATCCACCACCGGCAACATAAGGCATATAGCTGGCATACAAGGTGTCTTTATCTGGAATATTCGCCTGAATAATACCGCCCATACGTGGTTGCATCATATTCCCCTTTAAATATTTAAATGTTCATTAGTTTTATACACAATTGATCAAGCACCAAATTAGCTTGTACGTTTTGCTCGATAAACTGTTTAGACTGTTGCAAATCGGAATAAATAGTAAATAAAAATTCCAATGAATATTGTTCTGATAATTCACTTAAATCCAAATCTGGATTTTTAACCTGCTGATTGAGCTTGACACAAATCAAATCGGACAACAAGTATTCAAACATGTGCGAAAAGTCACTAAAACTGAGGGCTTTGTTCCATTTGGTCGCAATTGCCATCGGCATATTTTTTTGACTGACCAATTTTAGCCAATCGTTTACAAACTCTTGTCGTTTGTTTAGCCATTCAGCTTGTGCCAATTGCATGGCCTGCAAAGGCATTTGATTGGACAGATTCAGCAATAGTTGTTTTTGTGTTTGATTCAACTCAGGTAACTGCTGAGACAAATACTCACCTGCCTGAACTTCCGACATCCGATCCAAAGCAAAATGTTGTAAACGGCTACGAATAGTCGCAGGAAGTTTCAGATAATGATCGGCCAGTAAAATAATGACAACACGATCTCCGGGTTCTTCCAGCGTTTTTAATAATGCATTCGCAGAAGCCACATTTAAAGCTTCTGCCGGCTCAATCACAATCACCCGCCAACCATCTACCGTTTGTTGTACAAAGGGCAATAAATCACGAATTTTTTCGATTTTAATTTTGGCGTTTTGCTTTTTATTTTCTTCATCTGTACTGATGTGCACATAGTTCGGATGGGTATCTGATTTCAGCCACAAGCAACTACCACATTCCCCACAAGGTACATTGTTTGCATGGCGATTAGAACACAACACCCAAGCCAAAAAATATTGTGCAAAAGCTTCTTTACCACAGCCTTTTTTGCCATAAAAAAGCAAGCCATGTGCAATTTTCGGGAAACGCCCTGTCAGCGTATCCCAAACGGTTTTTTGCCACGGATAAACTTGTGCGACTACATCGTTTTGCATTGAATTAAAGTCCAACCTCATCCCAACTCTTACTCAAAGCAGGAAACATCCATTTCATTAAGACGATCTAAATCCGCTTGCGTATCCACTCCGGGTGGCAAATTAGCTTCTGCAACCGCAATTGCAATACGATGGCCATTTTCAAGCACCCGCAATTGTTCCAAGCTTTCCAGTTTTTCCAGTACACCCATCTCCCAAGATACATATTCTTGCAGCAAATTCACCCGATATGCATATAAACCCAAATGACGGTAAGCTTGCTGATGTAATTCTTGAATGTCATGCTTCGCACCATCACGATCATAAGGAATTGTCGCACGGCTAAAATACAAAGCCTGGCTGTATTTAGACATCACTACTTTGACAATACTGTCACGATTAAATTCGTCTAGACTGTGAATCGGCTCACACAAGGTAGACATAGAAGATTCAGGTTGTGATTCCAGCAATTGGGCAACCTGTTGCACCAATTGTGCCGGAAGCAAGGGTTCATCACCTTGTACATTAACAATAATGTCTTCACTCGCCCAGCCTTTAATTCGAGCAACCTCGCTTAAACGATCTGTACCTGATGGATGATCAGCACTGGTCAGCACAACATCCACACCTTCTGCACGGCAAACTTCAGCAATCCGCTCATCATCGGTTGCGACACATAAATCATCAAAACCCGCGACTTTTTTTGCTTGATCCACCACCCGTAAAATCATGGCACGACCATGAATTTCCAGTAATGGCTTACCCGGTAAACGTGAACTTGCAAAACGGGCAGGAATAACAATATGTTTCATAAACAACGAACCTTAAGAAATTTGAATACCGAATTGCTGCAATTGCTGATGTAAAACTTCATAACAGCCTGGCGAAAGTACAGCCTCAACAGGAACCACCCAAATTTTCCGTTTAAAATCTGGATTTTGCTTTAGCAAGGGCAAAAGTTTTACTGCATCTTTTTCAGTGGTAATGATTGGACTTATATCTTCAAATTGAAGATCGGTAATTTCATACTCATAATGGTCGGGAAATTCATGACATTGAAATTGATGGATACCAATAGACGCTAAAGTTTCATAAAACCGCTGGGGAAAACCAATCCCGACCACCGCATAAAAATTATCAGATGGATTAAAGGGTGGACTATCTTCAGCATTCAGTAAATAGGGTGTAGCCACTTCTAAATGCATATTTAAAGCAGATGCAGGCGCTGCGGCATGCTCAATGACCGTGCCTGTGTTTAAACGGTTTGGAGGCTCGCGCAAATATCCTTCTGGCAATAACTTTTGATTACCCAAGCCACGATTCTGATCCAGAACAATCCATTCAATTTGACGAGCTAAAGCTAGATGCTGTAAACCATCGTCACTAATGATTAAGTCCAATGTATGCTTAGATAACAGATATTCAATACTGCGCTGTCGGTTTGAACCCACAACCATCGGAACCCCAGTGGATTGAACGATCAAACAGGGTTCATCACCCACAATTTCTGGCATAGATTCCAAATCGACATAAGCTGGAAAAGGACCTTTTCCACCATAACCACGACTAATCACACCCACCCGAACATTTTGACTTTGTAGATAATTTACCAGCTGGATCAGCAGCGGCGTTTTACCGCTTCCCCCGACAGTAATATTGCCGATTACCATTACCGGGACTGGGGCCTGATAGCTGGTCTTAATACCTAGTTGGTAAAGCTTTTTATTCAATAAAAAGCCACCACGATAAATCCATGATAAAGGTCTAAACACAATTAACCACTTGGCCTGTTTATTCCAAGCATCCTGAATCAATTGTGCAATTGACATAAATCAATTTTCCTCGAAATTACGCTGATGCAATTGGTAATAAGCACCATGCTTGGCAATGAGTTCCGCATGCGTACCTTGTTCCACAATTGTACCTTTATCCATTACCACAATAAGATCAGCATTTTCAATGGTCGATAGACGATGCGCGATGACAATGGTTGTGCGATTTTGCATTGCTGCATCAAATGCACGTTGAATATAGTATTCCGATTCGTTGTCGAGTGCACTAGTCGCTTCATCAAGAATCAAGATCGGTGCATTTTTTAAAATAGCACGTGCAATTGCAATACGCTGACGTTGTCCACCTGACAAGTTCAAGCCCTGTGCGCCCAATGGCGTATCGTAGCCTTGTGGCAGTGCCATAATAAAATCGTGCGCATAAGCGGCTTTTGCTGCAGCGATAATATCTTCATCGGATGCACCTTCGAGCTGCCCATAGGCAATATTTTCACGAACGGTTCGATTAAATAGCACCACTTGCTGATTGACCATCGCAATCTGGGTGCGCAAGGTATTCATATCCAGCGCTTGAATATCATGCTGATCTAAATAAATATGACCTGAACTTGCTTCCTGAAAACGCACCAGCAGATTCACTAAAGATGTTTTTCCTGCACCTGAACGCCCCACCAATGCAATGGTTTCACCCGCTTTAACATTCAAGTTAAAATCATGAATCGCTTGATGACCATCAGAATAAATTAAATTCACGCTTTGGAATTGAATATTACCTTTCAATACTGTAGTTAAAGTTCCTGTATTTTTTTCTTCGGGTAAATCGAGTAATTCAAAAACTGAATGTGCTGCCGCCATACCGCGTTGTAATTTTTCATTTACATCCGTTAAAGCTTTAATTGGTTTGCTTAACATACCCGCTGCTGTGATATAAGCAACAAACTCACCGGCACTGGTATCACGCAAAATTTCTGGTCGTAATGCAATCCAGATAATAAGCCCCATAGCAATCGACATAATAAATTGTACAACAGGGCTATTGAGCTGTTGTACCACCACCATTTTCAAACCACGTTTTAAGTTTCTGAGCGAGTGATCTTTAAAACGGGTTTGCTCATACTCTTGCCCACCAAAACCCTTTACCACTAAATTGCCATTTACCGTTTCTTGCACCACATGGTTAACATCCCCCATGGTGTCTTGAACTTGTAAAGATAATTTACGCATACGTTTCGCGGCTTGACGAATCAGAAAACCCATCAACGGAGCAAAAATCAGAATAATCAGGGTGAGTCGCCAATTGCTATATAACAAGTAGCCTAGCAATCCAATCGTAATCAAACCTTGTTGCACAATAGTTTTTAGTGATTCAGATGAAGCAGCGGTTAACTGCTCCACGTTATACATAATTTTAGCAGTGATATGACCACTAGTATTATCTAAATAATATTGAGACGGAAGTCTAAGTAATTTAGCAAAAACCTCCTGTCGGATATTAAAAACTAAATTCCGTGAGATCACTGCCGTGAAATACCCCCCAATAAAGGAACCTACTCCACGGAAAAACATCAGCAAAATAACCAGGAAAGGAAATATAGAAGTAAAGCCTTGATCTCTATTTTGGATTGCAGTAATGATTTTTTCTAGTAATTTTGCAATAGATACTTCTGTTGCTGCACTAATTGCAAAACCGATAAAAACTAATATCGCCACACCCCAAAAAGGCTTCAAATAGCCCAAAAGACGTAGATAGACTTTAAAATCTTGCTTCACTAATAACCTCTAGACGGAACTTTAGTACTAATGTTGATATTAACAAAGCCCAGTTGACCTGCAACATCCATCACCCGAATAACATCCTGATGCGTTGCTTTAGCATCCGCGGCAATCACGAACATTAAATCACGGCGATCATTAGAAATCTGTTTAATTGCAGTATTTAAATCTGCAATGTCTTTACTGTCAATCGATTGTCCGTTAATTGAATAATGCCCTGCAGCATCAACCACCACTTCAACTTTATGATCATATTGCTTGGGCGGAACACCCTGCGCATCCGGCAAGGTTAAATTCATACGGCTAAACTGGTTGAAGGTGGTCGATAACAGTAAAAAAACCAGAATAAACAGCAAGCAGTCGATCATGGGTGTCAAATTAATATGAATATCTTCAACTTGTGTGCGTTTGAATTTCATTTTTCACCCTAACCTGCTTTTCTAATATCTTGTTCTTCATCTGTAGAATCTTGATAGAAAAGTGCTGCATGAAATAAGGTCGATTGTTGCTCAAGCTCAGCAATATACTCTTGCACCAGACGCTGAAAATAACGATAGGCAAATAATGCAGGAATAGCAATAAACATCCCTGCTGCAGTTGTAATCAATGCTTTTGAGATACCTGGAATCATTAAGGTCGGGTTGCTGTTGGTGCCCAAATCAATTACCAAAAATGATTCAATAATCCCCAGAACTGTACCCAACAAGCCCAACAGTGGCGCCACCGCACTTAATGTGCCCAAGAAATTAATATTCTTTTCCAAATAGCCAATTTCTTGAGAAGCAGTGGTTTCCATCTGCGCGCGAGCATATTGCTCATTTTTATTTTTACTTTGATATCCGGCAGTAAAGATGCGTCCCAATGTACTACTTTGCAATATTTTGTCCTGCTGTAATTGTTGCATGACAGCATCGGCAGTCTGAGTGTGATTCAGCAACAATGCTTTGGGCAAAATCATCGATTTTTTTAATCGAATAAAGCGCTCAATGGTTATTGCTACTGTAAAAATCGAACATAAGACAAGGGGAAGCATAAGCCACCCACCTGCCTTGACTAATTCCCACATGTGTTTTTCCCCAATAAAACCAACAAAAAAAATTATTCTGCGAAACAAATATTCAAAATACCATCTAATTCATCAAGTGAATGATACTGAATGACAAGTTTTCCTTTGCCTTGCTTATTATGATCAATTTTTACATCTGCACTAAAACGTTCTGCTAAACGCCGAGTCAACTGCTGGATATCGGGAGCAAGATCCTCTTTGACTTTTTCTTGTTTAGGCGTGTTTAACTCACGTACCAGTTGCTCGGTTTGACGCACTGATAAACTTTTTTCAATCACATGTTCTGCAACTTTCAGCTGATCTTTGGCTTTTAAAGTTAAGATGGCTCGCGCATGTCCCATATCAAGCAGACCTTGCTGCATGAAATCTTTGACCGATTCAGCCAAAGTCAAAAGACGCAATAAATTACTTACCGTCGTACGGGCCTTACCGACTGTATCGGCAATTTCCTGATGACTTAAACCAAATTCTTCATGAAAACGCTGCAATGCCATCGCCTGATCAATTGGATTCAAGTCTTGACGTTGAATGTTTTCAATTAAGGCTAATGCAATGGCAACCTGATCGGTCAAGTCACGTACAATAGCCGGAATTTCAGTTAATCCCGCCAGTTGTGCAGCACGCCAGCGTCGCTCACCGGCAATAATTTCATAGGGGAATTTTTCATCCTCGATTGGACGAATGACAATGGGCTGCATCACCCCATGTTTTTCAATCGAAGCTGCAAGCTCTTGAAGATCGGGTTCATGGATAAAACGACGCGGTTGATATTCACCACGTTTCAGCAAATGAACATCAATCTGCTTCAGCTGACCATGATCTAAACCTTGAGCCTCCATTTGTAATTTTTCTTTCTGGATTGATCCAAGCAAGGCATCCAAACCACGACCTTTAGCTAATCCGCGTTTTTTTGTGGTCATGCTTTAATTCCTTTTTTTACTTTACTTTTCTTTAACACTTCAGCTGCTAAATTTAAGTAAGCAACTGCACCTTTTGAATTTTTCTCAAAATAGATAATCGGCAAACCATGCGCAGGTGCTTCAGCCAGGCGAACATTACGCGGAATCACGGTGTCATACAGCTTCTTGCCAAAGTATTGTTCAAGTTCTTCTGAAACATCACGTGTCAATGCATTCCGTGCATCATACATGGTGCGCAATACCCCTATAATTTGCAAGTCCGGATTCAGAGCTTGCTGAATACGGTCAATGGTTTGGGTTAAATCGGCCAAGCCTTCTAGTGCGTAATATTCACATTGCATTGGAATAAGTACACTATCAACCGCTGCCAAAGCATTTACGGTAATCAGGCTTAGGCTAGGTGCACAGTCCACAATAATATAATCAAAAGAATGTTCAATTTCTTTTAGTGCTTCACGCAGAATAAACTCACGCCCATCCTGTTCCGCAATCGCAAGCTCTACACCAGCCAAATCACGGTTTGCACCTAAAACTTTATAGCCGACTTCTGCTTTGCTAATCGCTGTCTCTATGGGAACTTCACCCAATAAAACATCGGTTACCGAATACAAAAGATCATTTTTTTGGATACCAGACCCCATCGTGGCATTTCCTTGTGAATCCATATCCACAAGTAAAACGCGCTTTTTTAACACAGCTAACGATGCTGCCAAATTTACTGCGGTTGTGGTCTTGCCTACACCACCTTTTTGGTTCGCAATCGCAATAATTTGTGCCATGGTAACCCCAATCCTTCGAAAATAATTAAATACGTTTTAATAAAAGCAGATGACGCTGTTCATCCAATCGCGGAACCTTTAACGCAATAATGTCACAGCTAAATTCCTGCTTAATGGCGGCTACTTCTTCTTCAGGAATTAAGCCTTTCATTGAAGCAATAATACTGTTTTCATGCATATAAGGTTTCGATGCAGTAACAAAGTCGGTTAATGATGCAAAGGCGCGACTGGTAATGACATCGAATTGACCCAAGTCATTGATGCTATCTTCATTTTCAACACGCGTTTGCACAGCAATCACATTTTTTAATTTTAAATCAGCAATAAATTGCTTCAAGAAACGAATTTTTTTGCCATTTGAATCGAGCAAAACACATTCACGCTCTGGCTGACATAATGCAATGATCATGCCCGGCATACCGCCACCCGTACCAATATCGAGCAGACGCCCTTGTGGCAAGTCCTTTAAAATACTTAAGCTATCCAGCAAATGCTTGACCAGCATTTCCTTTGGATCACGAATTGCAGTCAAATTATATGCTTTGTTCCACAATACCAAAGCATCTTGGTATTTGAGTAATAAATTTAAAGCCTCATCGCTGAGCTCTAAACCCAAAGCCTGACTACCCTGCTTGAGTTCTTGAAAAAACGTATGCATATACAATTAACGTCTCGAAAAAGTTAGGTGAAGTATACCGATTTATACATGAAGTCACAGTAGCGAGTGCTTAGTGAATACGCACTTAAGCGTACAAGCCTTGCTTAATTTGTTGATCCAGTGCATTTAATCGTTCCGGAGTGCCGACATCGACCCAAACTGCATGCATCTTCGAAGCTGATATTTTCTGTTCAAGCATGGCTTGTTTCAGCAAGGGTGCCAATGGGCGTTTACCGCCTTCCATACCTTCAAACATTTTAGGATGAATGACCGCTACACCACTATAAGTCAGTGCTTCACCCGGTTGTTTTTGTTCAAAGGTATAAGCGCGACCATTTGCCAAGGTAAAATCACCATTCGGATGCTGTTCCGGATTGGGTACAAATACCAGATGTGCTAAATCTTCTGCAAGCTGCACATTCAATAAACAACTGAAATCCATGGTGGTCCAGACATCACCATTGACCAAGATAAACGGTTCTGTGCCCAACAACGCCAAGGCATTAATAATACCGCCAGCTGTTTCCAAGCCTTCACCTTCATGTGACCACAGGATGTTTACCCCAAACTGTGAACCATCACCTAAAGCTGCAGCCAGTTTTTCACCCAGCCACGCGGTATTAATAACAATTTCAGTTACACCAATTGCTTGTAATTTTTCAATATGCCAAACAATGAGTGGCTTGCCACCCACTTCAAGCAAAGGCTTGGGCTTGTGTAGCGTCAGTGGACGCATCCGGTTACCCATCCCCGCTGCAAGAATCATCGCTTTCATTATGCAGCAACCTCATAGCTGCCATATTTAGCTTCAAATTTCGGCATTACTTTCGATTGAATAAACTGCATAAAAGGTTGCAGTTCTGGATAATCTTTACTTTCTTCAAGTAAATACCACATCACACGCGGCAAATCTTTCAAGTAACCTGTTTTTCCATCACGCTCAAATAAACGCACAAAAATGCCTAAAATTTTAATATGACGCTGAACCGCCATGAAGTCCGCATCACGTTTAAACTGTTCAAAATCGCGATCCTGTTTTGCAGCTGCAGGCAGCAAGTCATAAAACACTTTAAACCATTGATAAACCTGATCTGCGTTCCACTGTACATAAGCATCACGGGTAATCGAGATTAAATCGTAAGTATCGGCACCAATCACCGCATCTTGGAAATCAATTACTCCAAGATCATTCTCTCCTTCAATTTTCATAAGGTTACGGCTATGAAAATCGCGATGCACAATCACTTGCGGTTGCGCCAGTGCTGCATTGGCCAAAATTGCGAAGGTACGTTTAATTAATGCCTGCTCGTCTTGAGTGGGTTGAATATTTAATGAAGGCAACATCCAGTCTGTGAGCAATTCCATTTCAGAAATGAGTTTTTCACAGGAATAAGCCGGAAAATTTCCTGTACCATCAATTGCTTGCAATTCGATCAACTGTTTAAAGCTTTGTGCGTAATAGGCATCAACCGTGTCATCGTTAAGCAAGGTTGAGAGCAAAATATCACCAAAATCTTCTAGCAATAAAAGGCCTTGCTGCAAGTCTTTAGCGACAATATGCGGAACACGAACGCCATGACTATCGAAAAACTGGTCAATCGTCACAAAAGGCACACAATCTTCTTTTTCTGGTGGTGCATCCATGAGCATAAATGTTTTATTATTCAACTTGATTCGTGCATAACGACGGAAGCTTGCATCGCCTGGCAAAAAATTAATTTCAAATTGATCTGAATCAAGTACAGATGTAATCCATGTATATATGATTTGTTCACGTTGTGTTTTCATTTGCGATAAATTCTAAAACAGGCTGAGTTTTTAAAGTACTAAGTGTAGCCACTTATAAACTTTTTCTCTATGATGCGAGAATAATTAATTGCGATTAAGCATACTTGGTTAATGAGACAAATGAAGCATCAGTTTAAATTTAATCCTTTAGCGACTGCTATCTTGACCCTTCTATGTGGCAGCTCGATTTCAAGCTATGCTGAGTCCACACTTCCAGCTTCGACTGTCGACAATCAAAAAATGAAGGACAGCATTCAGGAAGCTTATCCGGGGCAACAATTTTTTGAACAATATTATGTTGATAAATCATCACCTGAAGCTCAGCAACGTCAGGGAAAATATTTAAGTTCCGCTTATTGTCAAGGTGCCTGGGTTACCCCGATTAGCCCAGAAACCAAAGCCGTTGATGCTTCAGATGCCACTTCGGTGGTCACTGCCGATTATGGTCATTACGATCCTAATGGTGACTCTGTCCTTCAAGGCAACGTACTGATTGATCAACAAGGCCGTCAAATTCGTGCCGATAAAATCACCATTGACCAGACTCAAACTTTTGCCAATGCTGAAGGCCGTGTACAAATGGCCCAAGCGGGATTACTCGCACAAAGTGACCAAATCAATTACAACTTAAAAACCCAGCAAGGCGATTTAAAAAACAGCTTCTATATTTCAGAAGAACAGCATGCCCATGGACATGCAGAAAAAATTGCCCGTACTTCTGAAAATGTTGTGGTGATGAACAATGCAACCTACAGCACCTGCCCGCCGGATGAAACGCCCACCTGGAAAATTCAAGCGGATAAAATTACTTTAAATCAGGAAACGGGTCGTGGTGAAACGCGTGGAACCAAGCTGTATGTTAAAGATGTTCCGGTTCTAGCAGTTCCTTACTTTAACTTCCCGATTGATGACCGCCGCACCACGGGTGTTTTGACACCAAGTTTCGGCTTTACCAACGATGGTGGTGTAGAACTTGCTGTCCCAGTTTATTTAAATCTGGCACCAAATTATGATGCTACCGTTACTCCGCGATATATTGCTGATCGTGGGGCAATGCTTGAAGGTGAATTCCGTTATTTAACTGAAAACTTCGGCGCAGGTATGATTTGGGGTGGTTATCTAGCTTCGGATGATAAATATGATGGTCAAGATCGTAAAGATTTGCATCTCCTCCATCAATGGCAAATTAACGATCAATTTTCTACCAACCTAGATTATAACTATGCCTCAGATAAAGATTATTTTGCCGATTTAAATAACAACCCGAACTCGAAGACCGACTTAAACTTGCGTCGGGCCTGGGAACTCAACTATAAAAATGGTATTCCCGGCTTAAAAGCCCAGTTAAAAGTTGAAGACTTCCAGACTCTGGATAAGACAGTGTCTGATGAAGACCGCCCTTATGCCCGTTTACCACAGTTCCTGTTAAATTATAAAACAGGCAATCTACTGGGTTTGCAATACGAATTCAATAACGATACTGCTTACTTTAAAAAGGATATTAGCCTTTCTAATACAGCAAATACAGGCTCCTTTGAACCAAGTGGTACACGTATTTACAATGACTTTGCTGTTCGTTACAACTACCGTAATCCGTGGTCATTTGTTATTCCTGAAGTATCGATTCGTAACATCAACACTTTCTACGATCAAGATACGATTAATGCCAACCAGAACACCAATTCTTCAAGTGAAAGTCAATCGGTAACCGTGCCGCAATTCACCTTAGATACGGGCTTGACCTTTGAAAAAGATGGTAAGTACCTGCAAACCATCACTCCACGTGCATTTTACGCCTACGCACCGTATAAAAACCAAAATGGTCACCCAAATTTTGACTCGGCAACTGCATCAATCAATTATGATCAATTGTTCAGCCCGCGTCGCTTTTATGGTCATGACCGTTTAGAAGACAACAATTTCTTGTCTTTAGGTCTAAGTTATAGCTTATTTGATGAAATTGGTCTGGAACGTTTAAAAACCAGTATCGGACAAAGCTATTACTTCGAAGATCGTCGTGTAAAACTAGATAATGAATCTGATGATTTTGATACTGAACGTCATACTGGTCCTGTTCTCAGTGTATCTAGCCAGCTTTCCCAGAATTTTAGTATTGGTGCAAATTCGGCATGGATGTCAAATGGCGATAATGCTCAACGTGACTTGCAGCTATATTACACCGGTGATCAAGGTAATCTTTATAACGTGGGTTACTTCTATCGCAAAGATATTCCTAACCGACAAAAGCAATATGATCAAGTCGTTGCATCGTTCATTCAGCCTGTATCTAATAACTGGCGTATTATGGGACATGCTCAATACGACATAGATAACAACGTCGCACGTGAATACCTATTGGGTGTAAATTATGAAGCGTGTTGCTGGGGTGTTTCAGTGTATGGACGTTCTTACTACAATGACCTGGATGATGTAAACGCGGATGGCGTAAATGCAAAACGTGCCATTATGGCTGAAGTCAGCCTGAAAGGTTTAGGTGGTTTCAACAAAAAACTTTCATCATTACTAGAAAATCGTATTCTAGGTTTTAATAAAATTAATCAATCTTGGACACAACGTTAATGAAGACAATACAGTTAAAACATTTTTTTAAAGCGACAGCTCTTGCTTTAGCTTTTTCTTCATCAATGGCTACATTCGCACAACCAACAGACGAGGTGGTTGCTTTGGTAGATAACAGTGTCATTTTAAAAAGTGATTTAGATCAAAGTATTGCAGAAATAAAATATCAACTCGAAGCTCAAAAAAAACAGGTTCCACCCGCGCAATACCTGCAACAACAAGCACTCGATCAACTGATTATTCGTCAAGCTCAACTTGAGCAAGTCAAACGCTACAACATTAAACCAAATGAAAAAGAGCTGAATGAAGCAGTTCTTAAAGCAGCCAATCAATCGGGCAGCAAAAGCTTGGAAGCATTTCAGCAGAAATTGGATGCTATTGCCCCTGGCACTTATGAATCATTACGTAACCGTATTGCAGAAGATTTAGCGATTAATCGTTTACGTCAGCAAATCGTGATGTCACGCATTAAAATTAGTGACCAAGACGTAGAAAACTTCTTAAAAACTCCCCAAGGTCAAGCAGCATTAGGCCAGCAAGTTCATGTCCTGCATGTCCGTATTTCGGGTGAAAAAAATATTGAAAAAGTTGCAGAACAAGTAAAGGCTGCGTTAAAAGACAGTAATGATATTGGTGCTATTGATAAAAAATTCACAGCCAATGGCGTAAAAGTCGAAAGTGCAGATATGGGTTTTCGTAATCTGTCAGAAATCCCGGGCGAGCTTGCAGCACGCGTAAGCCCGCTACAGGTTGGGCAAACTACGGACTTGATTAAGGTTCAAGATGGTATACATGTTCTAAAATTGTTAGACCGTAAAGGCGCAGAGCAAAAAGCCATGGTGCCTCAATATCAAGTACGCCATATTTTAATTCAACCTTCTGAGGTCGTTAGTCCTGAAAATGCAAAACAACAAATTGACAGCATTTATAATCGCTTAAAAGCAGGTGAAGATTTCGCAGTACTTGCATCAACCTTCTCCAATGATCCAGGTTCTGCTCGCGATGGGGGGAGCTTAGGTTGGGTGAATCCTGGAGTTATGGTTCCCGAGTTTGAAGCAAAAATGAAAAGTACAGCTGTGGGTCAAACCAGTGCCCCATTCCAGTCCCAATTTGGCTGGCACATCCTTCAAGTGACAGATACTCGCCAAAAAGACATGACGCGTGAATATCAAGAACGTATGGCACGTCAAATTCTGGGTGAACGCCAGTTTGATGCAGAGTTAGATAGCTGGTTACGTGAAATTCGTAGCAATGCTTTTGTCGAGATTAAAGACCCAAGTCTGGATCGTAAAAAAAATAAATAAACTTAATTGAGTTAGAGTTAAAAAAACCAGTTGCAATGAGTAACTGGTTTTTTATTGCATAAACATTCAACCCGGCTTTACATAAAAATTGGGCAAATTCATTTAGGTTTTGTTGACATTTTACAAGTGTAATCAGATCAAACTATAAGAGAGCAACAAAATTTTCATCGTTCCACTTTAGTCTGTCTTATGATAAAACTTGGACATTTATGGGTTGACCATCATTCACAATTGATTCCATTGGGTTGCTATTTGCATCTACTGCCAAATGATTTTTTGGATTGTCTGCATGGATCCTTTTTAAGATATTTTGACTTTTCATATCAGCAATATAATTGTATGTTCGAAAAAAACTTAATGAATCAATATCCTTTCTAAATCAGTATTATTTATAATTAAACATAAATATTTCAATAACTTACTTTCTTTAGGTCAAAAATCAAACTTCTTAACTATTGAGTTGAAATTAGCGATAAAGTTAGGAAAACCTCGCTAAGAGCAACCGGGTCGAATTTTATTTTAATGATTGAATTTTACTTTATCGCTATTTTTACCTAAGCATATATATATACAAATTCAATTTAAAACCATAAATATTTAAATAAAAAAAACCTCTCACGAGGAGAGGTTTTTAAGAATCAACAATTAACGATTATTTTCGTCATCTTGAGAATCTTCAAATTTTGTTTCGCCTTCAAAACCCGGGTTTGATTGACCACCGAAGCCACCTTGACCACCGAAGCCACCTTGACCACCGAAGCCACCTTGACCACCAAAGCCGCCAGTTTGACCACCGAAACCACCTTGACCACCGAAACCGCCAGTTTGACCACCGAAGCCACCTTGACCACCGAAGCCACCCCCTTGACCACCGAAGCCGCCAGTTTGGCCGCCGAAGCCACCTTGACCGCCTTGAGCACCAAAGCTACCAGGAGCGCCTTGAGCACCAGCAGGAGCGCCAGCAGGACGTGGATTACGCGCAGGAACTACTGTAGAAATCGCGTGTTTGTAAACCATTTGGCTTACAGTATTTTTTAATAAAACGACATATTGGTCAAAAGATTCAATATGACCTTGTAGTTTAATACCGTTAACAAGGAAGATAGAAACAGGGATACGTTCCTTACGGAGAGAATTCAAGAATGGATCTTGTAAAGTTTGACCTTTAGACATGTTATAACTCCAAAAAAATTTAAAAATCAGCGCAAAAACTATCTCTATTTTTCAATAAAAATTATAAAAAGATAGTTACTAAATTTTGCTTTATCCGTAACAGTTTCGCAAGTCTTCTTGAGCCTGCGTTATCGTCAAATATGTTTTAAAATTATGCGATTCTTGCAAAGATCTTAACCAGGTATATTGACGTTTTGCAAGTTGTCGTGTCGCAAACAAAGACTTATCCTCCATTTCTTGCCGTTTTTCGTTACTTTGATCACTTTTTTGCAGAAATTCTAAAGTTTGACGATAACCGACAGAGCGCATTGAGGGTAAACTCTCATTTAAATCGTATTTTCCAATCAGACCTTTCACTTCATGTAAAAATCCGATATCCCACATAGTTTTAAGTCGCATCTCTATACGTTTATGTAATTCTACACGATCAGGCAATAAAGCATGATTATGAAAAGTGTAACGGTATGGTACATTTTTAGGTTGTTCAGCTTGTAGTTTTGTAATCGGCTGTCCTGTGAGCTTAAATACTTCTAATGCACGGATGATTCTTTGCTTATCACTGCTCTTAAATTTCTGGCCTGCCAATGGATCTACTGCACACAATTCTGCATAAACCGCCTCCCAGCCCTGCTGCTCTGCGTGCGCTTCTATTTCAGCTCGAATAGCATGATCTGCACTGGGTAAATTGCTAGATAAGCCTTCTAGTAACGCCTTAAAGTAAAGCATGGTTCCACCCACCAAGATCGGCGTTTTACCACGTGCATGTATATCGTCAATCAATACGCAGGCATCTTCGACAAAGTTGGCTGCCGAATAAACTTCCAAAGGGGTAATAATATCAATCAGATGATGCGGATAACGCGCCTGTTCCTCTTTTGTCGGTTTGGCTGTACCAATATCCATATCTTTATAAACCAGCGCAGAATCGACTGAGATCAGCTCAAAACGACCTTGCTCATAAAGTGCACATGCCAAAGCGGTTTTACCACTTGCAGTTGGTCCCATTAAATTGATGACCGGCAATTGATTTGACATGTACAACTACTCTCCTCGAGCAAAAATTTTATCTAATTGTGAAAGTGGAAATGCACGCCAGGTTGGACGGCCATGATTACACTGACTAGCAAATTCGGTTTGTTCCATTTGACGCAGCAAAGCATTCATTTCAGAAAGACTCAAGATACGATGCGCACGAACTGCGCCATGACATGCCATTCCCGCCAAAATTTGATCACGCTTTTGCAGCAAGCCTTGGGCTTCATCACTTGGATCTAAATCATTTAGCAATTCAGGCACTAAAGATTCGAAATCGGCCTTATGTAAAATGGCAGGCACTCCACGTACAATTACCTGTTCATCACCATATTGGTCAATTTCCAGACCTAAACGCGCAAGCTGATCTTTCAAATCATCCACCCGCATGGCTTGCATACGACTAATAGGAATGATTTTGGGAATCAGTAATTGCTGGGAAGTCCAGAATTCTGGTTTGTCCCAAGCGGCTTTCATTTGTTGCAATACAATCCGCTCATGCGCCGCATGCATATCTACAATAATTAAGCCTTCAGTGTTCTGCGCGAGGATATAAATCCCATGCAATTGTGCAATCGCAATACCAAGTGGATGCTCATCGACATGAACTTCAGCACTTTGTTCAAATTGATTCAACGCTGCATTGGCAGTTGATGATGTTGATTCACGTAATGGCGCTAAATAGCTTTGCAAGGCATTATTGAGTTGCTGTGATCCCGTATAGCGACTTTGTGAAGACTGAGATGAATATTGAACAGTTTGTGGAGTGCTGGCATTAAAATCAGTTAATAATTCAGTAGATGACTCAACTGCCATGGCAGGTTGTAGAGTCTTCACAGTACGATGCAATTGAAACTGTTCCTGATAACGCGGATGTTGCGTTTGAGGATTCTGAGTAGCTTCATCTTGCATTTTCATGGCCTGTGCTAAGTCCGCACTTGCCGTTTGAAACTGAGACAGGATTTCTTTGGCAAAATGACGCACAAATTCATGCACTTCACGTTGATTTAAAAAACGAATTTCATGTTTGGTTGGATGCACATTGACATCAATATTTTCAGGATCAATTTCTAAAAACAATAAATATGCCGCATGTTGATGACCATGCAAAATCCCGTCATAAGCCATACGCAAGGCATGTGAAATGGTTTTATCTTTCACAATACGACCATTCACATAGACATATTGCAAATCCGCTTGTGAGCGCGCATCAGAGGGATGACCGAGCCAACCAGATAGACGCATGCTGATGCTATCTGCATCCATCCAATAGGCATTTTCAGTAAATTGACGCCCCAATAATTGCTGAACACGCTGAAAACGGAGTTCACCACTGTCAGCCACCGGCAAGTTCAAACGAATAGTATTGTTATGCTCTAAAACAAAACGTATATCAAAATGGGTTAAGGCCAAACGACGAACAATTTCTTCAATATGCCCAAATTCAGTGCCCTGCTTTTTTAAAAACTTACGCCGTGCAGGCACATTAAAAAACAGATCCTGTATCCGAATATGGGTGCCTTTTTGAGTCGCTACCGCCTGAATTTCCTGATGATCAAAAGCGGTACCGTTTACTTCGACCTGATAACCAATACCTTCATCATTTTGGCTGCTGGTCAGGGTTAAACGGGAAACGGCGGCAATAGAGGCCAGTGCTTCACCGCGGAAACCCAAACTGACAATCGCTTGTAAATCATCCGCAGTTTGAATTTTACTGGTGGCATGACGCATGACTGCCAAGGCTAAATCATCAGGATGAACCCCATGACCATTGTCGATGATTTCAATTAAGGTACTGCCACCTTGTTCAACACGAATAATAAGTTCAGTCGCACCCGCATCAATTGAATTTTCTAATAATTCTTTTACCACCGATGCTGGACGCTCAATCACCTCACCGGCAGCAATTTGGTTCGCCAGTGCAGGATTAAGGGTATGAATACGACGTTCACTTAAATCATTACGCATTGTTAAAATGACTCTCTAATGCTTGTTTTAGTTCTGTAGATGAAAAACTTAAACTTGCTGTACGCGTCAGCTCATCTTCAGATTTTTCAATATTAATAATGAGGTCAGCTGGCGGAATTTCATCGCCACCTTTTGAAGGCCATTCAAATAAAAATAGTGCATTCGGTGTTTCCAGATAATCGCGAATACCCATTAACTCAAGTTCATAAGGATCATTTAAGCGGTATAAATCGAAATGAAAAATGTCTTTACCATTAATATGATAAGGTTCAACCAAGGTATAGGTTGGGCTTTTTACCGCACTTTGATGCCCTAAACTTTGCAAGAAATAACGTGTCAGGGTGGTTTTCCCCGCGCCTAAATCACCAATTAAATAAACCACACCCGTACTAAAATGCTGTGCCAAAACCTGTGCTAGATTTTGGGTATCGTCTTCATTGTTTAAAGTCAAATTAAATGAATACTGCATATTACTCACGACATGATTCCAAAGACCAATTATGATAGCATCGCACTGCTTTATTGCCCATGCTCGCACTTGCAAATGTGTAACTTTTCCTACATTTCCTTTGTAAATATCATTCATTTTGATTAACGACAGATTGATCCAAGACAAATCACATGACCAGCACTGAATTTATTCCGCCCATGATTGATGGCGTAAGCGCAAGCAAAGTATTCCTCCCTAAAATGAAGCCTGCACCGACAACTGTCTATCAATATTTATGTCAGCAGTTTGCACATATTGATGTATCTGAATGGCAGCAACGTTTTACCGACGGATTAATTTATGATGCCTTAGGCCGAATATTAAAGCTGAGCTCTGAATATATTGAAAATAGCCACGTATTTTATTACCGTTTTTTAGCGCATGAAATCCATGTCCCTTTTGAACATGAAATTTTATTTGAAAATGAACATTTTCTGGTCATTGATAAACCCCATTTTTTAACAATCAGTCCAACCGGTCAATATGTTCAAGAAACCCTGTTAGTGCGGTTAAAAAAACAAACGGGAAATGAATTTTTAACCCCTATTCATCGGCTCGACCGTGAAACTGCTGGTGTAGTTTTATTCTCTAAACAAGTGTCTACTCGAGCAATCTATCAAGACATATTTGCACAACGTCAAGTTAAAAAAACCTATCATGCGATTGCGCCTTTTCATGCCGATTTAACATTGCCCTGTTATACTCGTTATCGAATGGAAAAAGGTGAGCCCTTTTACACCATGCAAGTGGTTGAAGGAGCAATAAATAGCGAAACGGAAATTGATTTAATCGAACATGATTCTGCGTGGGCGAAATATGAACTTAAACCGATCACCGGTAAGCAACATCAATTACGTGTTCACTTAAGCAGTTTGGGCATTGCGATAAAAAATGATCCCTTTTATCCTGTGGTACAGCACAAAAGGGAGAATGATTTTTCAACCCCACTCCAGCTTTTAGCCAAACATATTCGCTTCAATGACCCAATCACGACTCAAGAGATGGAATTTTCATCCAACTTTGAATTGACATTGTAATATTCTTGTCATTACAAATTATTTTCGTAAATATAGTGTATGAATATTGAAATTACATTAGATTTGATTAAAATAAATGCTGAAAAGTTAAGTAATTAGATGTATTCAAAAATCATGAGAAAAACAGAAGTTTATCAAATAAGACTTGACTCCCAAGAGAAAAAACAGGCATTTGCAGTGTTTAAACAATTGGGGATTACGCCAGCACAAGCGGTTCGACTATTCTTCAAACAAGTCGTTATAACCAAATCAATCCCATTTTCTATTGAAAATCAAAATATTAACCTTGAACAGCTGTATAAAATCCGTAAATTAAAGCAACAACAAAACAATTTAGAGGGTGGAGCTGAACAAACTATTGATGCTGACGAAGAAATTATTTTAGATGATGATCATTTAGACCTGTTTGAAGAACTGAATGCCATTTTGGGTGAAAGTGACAAAACTTAACAGTGTTGCATTTACAAACAAATTTTAAAAAAACGATTATAAAAAATTAGTTATGCTTCATGCAAAGCAATAAAAGCATGGGGTATAGAATGATCGTAAGACGTGCAACTCTAGAAGATTTACATCCACTTTCAGTTTTATTCGATGAGTATCGCCAATTTTATGGTGCTTCTTCCAACCTAAACTTATCTTATCAATTCTTAAAACAGCGCTTTGAAAATCAGGAAAGTGTGATTTTCATTCATATCAAAGACGATGTCTTTACAGGTTTCGTTTTACTTTATTTAGGTTTTTCTTCAGTAGCATGTTCTATCTATTATATTTTAGATGATGTGTATGTCACCCCAACCTTTCGACGTCAAGGTTCAGCAAAACAACTGATTGATACAGCCATTTTATTTGCACGCCATGAAAATGCACTACGCCTTAGCTTAGAAACGCAAAAAACCAATTACCAATCACATCAACTATATGAAAAAATGGGTTTTGTAAAAGACGATGAATTTCAAACTTATCATTGCTTCCTTAAATAGCCATTCGTGTCTTGGCTAGCTCTACTTGCTGCTGAGTTAAATAAATCCACTTCCCTTGTTCTAATTCAGGAAGTGCCAAAGCACCAATCTGCTGACGATGCAATCGTTCAACTTTATTTCCCACCGCTGCCAGCATCCGTTTCACCTGATGATAAACTCCTTGATGAATGGTCAACTGTAATTCATTCTCTGCAAGTTGAATCACCTCTGTTGCTGCAAAAATACCTGATTCGTTGCGTAATTCTACGCCCTGCTGTAATTGCTGAATCTGTTGCTCTGTCACAGGATCGGCAGTTTGCATTTGATAGACTTTAGCCACATGTTTCTTTGGATGGGTTAATGCTTGTAAAAATTGCCCATCATCCGTGAGTAATAAAAGTCCGCTGGTATCTTGATCTAAACGCCCCACACATTGTAAACCACGGTTTATCAACACATCATCAAAGAGATCAAACACACTAAAATGATGAGTGGCTTGATGTGAACATTCGTAATCTTGAGGTTTATTTAAAGCTATATAGACTTTTTCACGATAATCAAAGCTTTCGCCATATACGGAAAAACTCAAATTCTTTAAATCCAGTTTATGTTTTGCATTGGTGATGACTTCACCTTGGATGGCAATCGCTCCATTTTTAATGAGCTGCTGGCAATGTTTACGCGAACCGAAACCTTGCGATTGCAACATCTTTTCCAAAAACATAAACCTAGCCTTTTAACTATCATAAAAAGCGCATTCTATACTGAATTACAGACTAATTTTATTGTTCCTAGCCTTTAAAGCAAATCTAAGTGCAAAACCCGATACAATAGAGCTTATTTTTTCCAATCTCCCTGAAAGTAATGTCCAATTTAGATTTAAATCTGATCGTCCTTCTGGTTTTATTGGTTTGCGGTATCTTTAGTCATAATACTGCAGTCACGATTGCTGCCGGTGTTTTGATTGTTTTTCGCATTACCCCGCTGAGTGAATTTTTTCCTTATTTGCAACAGCACGGTTTAAATATTGGCATCATTATTTTAACCATTGGTGTTTTAACGCCTATTGCTAGTGGAAAAATTCCCGGAGAGGCGATTTTAAAATCCTTTATGAGCTGGAAATCATTATTGGCCATTGCGATTGGTGTTTTAGTGGCTTGGCTAGGTGGACGCGGGGTTAAGCTGATGAGCAATCAACCCGATGTAGTTGCGGGTTTACTGATTGGTACGGTTGCAGGCGTTGCTGTATTGCGCGGTGTTCCTGTCGGGCCTTTAATTGCCGCTGGTATATTGACCCTGTTTATTGGTCATTCTTAAAAAAGTGAGTCTCTTGGCTCACTAAAGCTTAAAGCTTAATCAATATTGATCAAAAATTTTCAAATATCATCAAGCATTAAGATTAATTTGCCTTTTTTCTCTTTTATTTTTATACATTTTAAAATCAGCATATTCTAATAGCTGTTCTAGGCCTTGTGCATCATCCGGGTATACAGCTAAACCGATGCTTGCGCCAATGCTTAACTTAATATTTTCAAAAACAAAAGGTAAACCAGAGGCTTCAGCAACACGATTCATGGCTGATGTAGCCAACTGCTGATTGGCAATTGAAGTTAAAATAACAGCAAATTTATCACCCCCTAATCGCGCCAATAGATCATCATGCCGAGTGTTACCCAAAATACGTGAGCAATCTCTTTCAGTGCTGCATCACCAAAACGATGTCCAAACTCATCATTGATTGGCTTTAAGCCATCCATATCAATCATCAGAATACCCCGCACCCTGTTTTTGCTTTTTCCACACCTTGAGGTAGACAATCGAGAAATAAGACCCGGTTGGCCAAACCGGTTAATTGATCTTGAGTTGCCAACTTGTAAAGCTCTTGCGCACCAAACTTGGCGACATGATGTATTGCCGCAGCGATTAACTCTGACATCAGACTTAATATCTGTAAATCGCTTGGCTTAAAGGCCTCTACATGCTCTGAATAGATTTTCAGCACACCAATAGCTTCACCACAATGGATCAAATGGCACCACAGCCATAGAGCGTAGTCCGACTCGACGGCAAGCTTCTCGATCAACGCGTTTATTGTTTTCACTCTTTTGGCAATATAAAGTTGCGTTCTGTGTAATACATAAACCAGACAAACTATTGGCCGTTTTTAAGCGTAAGCCTAAAAAGTGGGATGCCTCACCCGACACGGCTCTGTATACCATATCACCATCTTCAGCCAATTCGACCACCGCGCCTGTAGCATGGGTAATCATTTGCGCTTGTCCGCTACCAATGTCATAACGGCATTAATGTCCAGCTCAAGCTAATAGCAGTTTGTGTCTGAATAACGGACATCAATTGCTATGGTGAAGGTTGTTTGGCTTTAGACATGAAGAAACTCAAAAAAATACAGAAAATGAGAGGGAGAAATATTCATGAATATTAGGAACTTTTCAGCAAACTGTATAGCCATATTAGGTGTATTGGTTTGCGCTTTAGTTTTTATATCAGGTGATGGTTTACCATTAATCAAATTCCAGCATAGATGAATTTATGTTCAAATTCATCTACCCCTTTATCATTTCAAATTTTTAACTGAATTTCTAATTGCATTTAAGCAGAATAATACTGATTCCGTTTTTGAGAAAATTTAGCCAATTGCTTTAAGAAACCTTCAAAATAACTTTTCTCTTTCTCTTCTGTTCTATAGCCCGCATACAAAGTACGACGCAAACCTGTAGAAGACACGCAATCTAAACGGCGTGAAGTCACCCAGCCCTTTTGCTCATATTCATTCACGACCCAATCTGGAAGTGCCGCAATACCACGACCACTGGCCACCAATTGAATTAACATCTGAGTTAAATCAGTGGTTCTTATTTGCTTCGGTTGAATATTTGCAGGAATAAACAGTTTCGCCATGATATCTAAACGGTGCTTATCGACAGGATACGTAATCAGGGTTTCATCTGCCAATTCTCGCACCGTGATACGTTCTGCACGTACCAATGGATGAGTATTGGATAAAACCAAACGCGATTCGTATTCAAAAATCGGGAAATATTCGATGCCTTTTAGCGCAATCGGATCTGCTGTAATCAACATATCAAATTCTGCATTTTGTAAAAGTTCATGCGGATTGGCTTCAAAACCTGAAGCAAAATCCAGGTCTACATCTGGATATAAATGACGATACTGATTAAGTAAAGGCATTAACCAGTCAAAACAACTATGACATTCAGATGAGAAAATAATACGCCCGGTCTGACCATGCACAATACGAGTAATGTCAGTTTGAGTAATCTGAATTTGTGGCAATACATCATCAGCCAATTTCAGTAAACGCTGCCCCACATTGGAAAAAGTCACTGGGCGACTACGGCGATTCACCACCTCTATCCCATACCAATGATCCAGTTCTTTAAGTTGATGAGAAATTGCTGACGGCGTTAAACACAAATCATTGGCTGCAGCCACCAATGAACCATGCTCACGCAAGGCAGTTAAAGTTTTTAAATGACGAATTTCTAACATGAGCAAGAGTCCAGCAAAACATCGTTCTGCCCTTGCGCAAGACTTACAGCTATGCTGGAAATGCGGAGGACAGTAAAGAAAGTAAGTTTTGCCTAAGCGCAAGACAAGAAACTATGCTTCAATTGGCGAGGATCAGACAAACCTATAAAAAAGACCTTCATAAAATTTTCAATTATATTGAAAATATGAAGAATATAAAAAGTGAAACTTATCCGAGTGCAAGATAGGTAGCTTTGCTACATGTACGGAAATCTTATAGAAAATCATTTTGCTTAAAGACAAACACTCAGATAAATCTTTAAAAAACAATAATGAATATAATTCAATATACCATAAAATTAATTAGTTTATTTCATGTTAAGTTTTATTCGATGATGTTTTCAACGAAAAGAATATCTCTTGTAGTAAAAACATCATGACTATTGCTTCTGATATTCTTTACTATCCAGGTGTTGGGGCAAAACGTGAAATTAATTTTACTGAGAAAAGCGATTAGAAAGGCAAATCTACTCCAGTCGAATTTTTAGCCCAAGCAAAAACGTGTGTTATTCAGATTTTAAAGATTGCTCGCCCTAAATCACGGCCCTGGATGCAGATATAATCACCATTGAAACTTCACGTTCTGGTCTACAGCTTCTTAAAGTATTCCATGAACAGGGTTATCCAAATGCGATTAGTCCGGTATATCTGATATTCACAGTTCGACAACATGCTTAGTGATTAATGGAGCTTTATAAATCATCCCTGCTGAACGCTTATAGGTAATCCGGACTTGTGGTTTAAAAACACTTAAGTGGACTGAAACAAAAACAGCATGGCTGTATGCATAAAAGGCGAAAGAAGTTCATGAAGAGCTGACTGAAGCTACTTAATTGATTGTAGGTAACTATTTCACAGCAAAGATAGCCCTTTTTTAGGGATTATTTTTATAGGAGATAACATGAATTATCTATTAAGAAAAGCGATAATATTGTGCAGTACTACAGTCATAAAAATTTATGGTAGAACCGGAAATCGTAATCTCGAAATAACTTGAATTTCCGTAATGATAACCCTCGTACTTTTTTATCCCTTTCTTTTTTAAACTGATAAATTCACTATGACCATAATCATATAAATTAAACTCTCGGCCGGTATGTCGTCCCTCAAAAATTACCGATCTCTGATAATCAAAAAGTTTAGCTTCATGTGCATTAACATTTCCGCTAATTTGAGGATATGAGCTTTCGTTATAATCATAAATATTGGATTTAGTGTTGCCAAATTCCAGCTTGGCGACCACTAAGGCTAAAGCGGCTCTCTGATACTGTTTCATAAATTCTTCCTTTTTATTGTTTTAATTGTCTCGAATAATATAAAAAATCATCCTGTTTTCTATTTTAAGACCTATTCAAATTGTTCTTATTCAGAAACAACATAGCAAATTCTTTTTTCAACTCAAAGTATTACTTTTATAATGCCTTAAATTTAATGTTAAATAATTTTGCTCATACTGTTTTTAGGAATCTACACATCTTTAGAACTTTGGTCTTAGCTATGCAAGAATTAAAACTAAACTTAGGATGAAATTGTCAATGCTTTCTCTTTAACCCCCATCCCTACTAAAATAAAATATTGTATTTCAATACTCTAAAATAAATAATTCAATTTTCTGTATTTAATATGAATATTTTTACTATGATTCGATCAAAGATAAATATTGTATTTAGCTATACGTTTATATTTAAGCTCAAATCATTGATTAATGCAGATTTGAGCGAAAACAATGCCGATAAAACTCATTTGTGTCTCGCACACACCTTTACTGGATTTTGCATCTCCTCCTGCAGATATAGAAGCAGCTGCACGTCAAACATTTCAAAAACTGGCAGAACAAGTTAAAGCCTACGATCCCACGTTAATTGTGGTCTTTGGTCCAGACCATTTTAATGGCTTTTTTTATGACCTGATGCCAAGTTTCTGTGTCGGTGTACGTGCAACTGCTGCAGGTGACTGGAATTATGGACCTGCCCCATTAAATGTCCCAGAAGATAAAGCCTTAGGTTTAATTGAACACTGTTTAGAACATGATGTTGATGTTTCCTATTCATATCGTATGCAAGCCGATCATGGGTTTACCCAACCGCTAGATTTACTCTGTGAAGGTCAGCTCGATCGCTATCCGGTCATTCCGGTATTTATTAATGGCGCTGCTGCACCGATGCCAAGGACAAAACGTGTAATCGAACTGGGTAAAGTAATAGGTGAATATCTTAAAACCTTAGATGAGCGTGTTTTAATTATTGGCTCCGGTGGTTTATCACATGATCCACCGACCCCTCAAATTAGCACTGCCCCCCCGGAAGTTCAGGAATTCTTAATTGCGGGCCGCAACCCGACAGCAGAAGCACGTGAGCATCGCCAATCCAAAGTCATTGCAGTCGGACAACGCCTAGCCAATGGTGACTTATCAGCCGCGCTTCCACTGAACCCGGAATGGGATAAAGACTTATTGCAGCGCTTTAAAAATGCAGATTTTGATTATTTAGCCAATATGAGCAATGAAGAAATTCGTCGCGATGGCGGACGTGGCGGTCAGGAAATCCGTGCCTGGATTGCTGCTTTTGCTGCACTTTCTGCAAGTGGTGAATATGATTCCGAGGTGCATTATTACGAGCCGATTCAGGAATGGATTGCAGGTATGGGCATGATGACCGCTGAACCCACATCTTAAACTTTTATCAAGTCATAAACATTCATCTAGCAGCACTCATTTAAATAAAAAGGACATCGAATGATGTCCTTTTTTGATCGAAGCATTGAAACTTATTCAACAAAAAGTAATGCCAAGCGTACCTGATCATAACCCATACGAGGTGTAGTCGCTTCCACGATGGGACGAAGTTTAATTACCCCATCTTCACTAAAATGTTCAGGACTTTGACGCTTCATTAAGCGTTTATAAATTTTACGCACTTGTTCAACCACTTCTTCACCCGGATGTGCAACAGAAATATCCAGGCCCTGCTCTTTATGCAATTTAGCCAAATGATTAATGATGGTTGCAGGGGTTAAACCACGCTCAACCGCAATATCCTGAATTTCATAACCTTCAACAAAAAGTTCACGCGTTTCATCCAGAGTGGCAGTAGCATAATTGGTTTTGCCACCACTTTTTGCTATTTTCTTTTCATTACGCTGAATTTCAGTTTCATT
Organism: Acinetobacter sp. TSRC1-2; assembly: GCF_049895885.1. NCBI lineage: Bacteria > Pseudomonadati > Pseudomonadota > Gammaproteobacteria > Moraxellales > Moraxellaceae > Acinetobacter > Acinetobacter sp. TSRC1-2. The sequence goes on along the minus strand of NZ_JAFCTF010000009.1, from coordinate 12,165 downwards.
CAAGGTACCGCCGCAATGACGAATAAAGGCTTTATGTTGCGGCGCTAAATCAATCGACTCAAAGTGATTTTCTGCTTCATTGGATAATTCCTGAAAACGTCGATCAGCTTTAATCGCTAAACTATCCAGCTCCAGAGCCTGCTCATTAATTCCGAGCAATTTTAAGCCACTTAAGGCTTTTAGACGCGATATTGCGACATAGCCCTGACCTTTCTCAAAGGTATGAGCCAGATTGATTTCAGCCGCTTCCAAGGTCATGCCCTGAGATTTATGAATGGTAATCGCCCACGCCAAACGCAGTGGAATTTGCTGAAAACTGGCAATGGTTTTACCGGCATCGTTATCCACCGACCATGTTTCAGGCGCAACAATCAATACCGTGCCATCAGTGAGCTTAACTTTAGGTAAAATGCCATGATCATCATCTTCTTCGAAACCAATCACTTCGCCCAAACTGCCGTTGATATAGCCCATATCAAAGTTGTTCTTTACAAACATCACTTTGGCATTTTTCTTTAAGGTGAGATTTTCAGGCGCACGCACGGATGACTTTAAAGTTTCAATCAGTTTGTCATTACCATCACACACGGCTTCAAACTGTCGCTCATCCGCTTCAATGGCATTCAGATGCTTAAAATTAATCACATCCACATCCATATTATGGGTATACAAGCGAGTGAAGGTTTCACCAATATCTTGCTGGCGGGTTTGTTCTAAAGCTTTTAAATGGTCAGCAGTAATACTTTGACTACGAATCGCATTCAAGATGTCATTTAAGTAATCATTACCTTGACGATGTTGCTCCGTTAAATAACAGACCCGGAATTTCGCTTCAACCCACGCATCAGACATAAAGCAGAATTTATCACGGTTACGTTCGTCATTTTTACCAACGGGCGGTAACTGGAAGAAATCACCTGCGACAATGACCTGAATGCCCCCAAAGGCTTCATCACTTTCTTTAAAATATTTGAGAACCTGATTGACCAGATTCAGCTGCTTGGCATGCAACATGGATATTTCATCAATAATCAGCACTTGGGCATTTTCTAAATGCTCTTTTAAGTATTTGCGTTCTTTCATGTTTTTCAGGTCGGCATCAGATAAAAAATCCTTGATGCCAATCCCGGCCCAGGTATGAATAGTCATGCCATTCATATGGGTTGCCGCAATCCCGGTCGATGCGGTAATGGCCACCGGTACTTTACGGGCTTTCAGATAATTGATGTACTGATTGAGAGTATAGGTTTTCCCTGCACCAGCCGAACCTGTTAAAAAGACATTTTCGCCGGCTTTTAAAAGCTTGAGTGCAGTTTCTTGTTTCATAAGACCTATAACCGTAAATTAACGGCTATAGCCTAACGATTTTTTCCCTAAAAGTTAAGCACAGAAAAAAGTTTAACGACAGTAACTGTCACTTAAACGATGTTAACTGTGCATTTAACCAGGAGATAAATTGTAAAGCGACATTCACAAAAAAATATTCAGCTTTTCGATTATGTGAATACTCCAACTGGTCATAGACCAATTGCCCAGCCTGTAAATGACAGCCTAAAGTCAAATGGTGCATACCTGTTTCAGATGCCATATGAAAAGCCACATATTCCCCGTCAATAATTCGCTGTGCATAGCTGACAGCTAGGCAGTGATGACACCATTTTGATTCTTCAATAATTCGGTCTAAATCTGCCAACTCCTCAAAATTCCAGCCTGAAAACTGAATCTTTTTTTCAGGCGTCAAAGGTTGCCATAGCACGGCTGCATAATTTTTCTTTAACTGATTAATAATTTCCTGTTTCTGGATGTGATCATGCCAATCAATCGCTTGATAAAAAAGCCCCATCCAGGTGGTACTTTTGAGCACCATTTTATTGTCGGTAAAATAATCGACCAAATAATCCCGTACATAGGAATCAAAAACTGACACTCTTACATGTCGCTCACGTAAATAAAAGACTTGCCGGAACTTATCCGGCTGCATTTTATAGCGTTGTAATACTATATAAAAATCACGATTTTGATGGGTTTCAGGGCGGATATAAAACATTAAATCTTCAGGTAAAGCGTAGGTTATTTTCTGTAGATACAACATATAGGCTTGCATCACCCGACTTAAACGCAAATAGACCTTTTTTACGATTTGCTCATTGCCTCTCACAACATTCCGCATAAGTTCCATCCATTCATCCAGGTACAGAATAGAAGGACTGATGGCAATACGATGATCATCCAAGGCTTGCGGTTGCCCCTTTAACACCACATTAAGATTGTTTTCATGATCAAACCAAGCTTCTTGCATCGCAAAATAGTGACAGCTATAAATGAACATGAGCGCTGAAGAATGCTGAAAATACTGCAAGGTGGCTAAAATGACTTGGGGATGAACCTGACTGGTATCCACAAAACTTAAAGCCGTCACTGCAACTCTGACACTGCTGTGTTGAATATGGTGACTGAGCCAATCCACCACCTCACCCGATTGTTTAAACAGCCAGTTCACCGCACGAGGATAATCAAATATTGGCTGTTTTGCGACTTTCTTCTGCCAAACTGTAGAGCTCGCATAAAGAAAATTATGCTTTGACAATAAATCATCACGTTGCCAAAGTTCACGGCGCATTAACCGCACAAAGCCTAGTAACTGTGATTTTTCTTCTGCATGACGATATAGCAACTGAATATCATCTTGATGTTCCATTAACTCATTTAAATTAAAACGCTCTTCAAATGACAGTGCCATAATGCGATACATGGCAGCAGGTAAAAACTGCTGCGCACTAAAACAGAATTCATCCAGACATTCCATTAAGGGTTGGAGCGGTAAAAACTGATCTCCACACACCACTTGAATCGAGCAAATCTGTTGCAACATGTGCACAACAGTTTCAGGCAAAGCCGTTTTGTTCAGTACATAATCGGTCAAAACTTTCGAGTGATAAATCTCTATATCTATCATCAGCTGATCAATAATTTCAGCTTCCTCTATACACAGACATCTTAGATAAGCATTGACCCGTTCAGCTCCATTAACCCATGAATAAATCTGGTCAAGTAATAATTGTCGTAATTGCTGGGCTTTTTGACGTAAAAATAATGAATGTTGTGGCTTTAAATCACCAGTTAAAAAATACAGATCATGCAGTATAAATTCTTCAACTAATTCCGCTTTTTGCCCCAAATAAGTAAAATCACACTGCAAGATGCTTTTCAGATCTGAGGCTGGTGCATGAAATTCGAGTTGAAATAAACCATTGGCTATTTGTACAACATGCCGCTCTTGATCAATACGAAACATATTTTGCGCATTCAGATCACCGACAATATTGAGCTGATCTTGAAAAATTTCATTTAGACTTTTAGAAATTCTAAGTAACTGTTTCGCAATCAATGGATACTGCGGTACTAAACGATCCTGTTTCATACTCGCCTCAAATTAAACAACCATCCTGAGATGCATCTAATAATATAGCAAAGCTACTCTCTATGCTGACTTAAGAGTTTAATCAAACCTACTCGATCAATCATTCGAGCTTAATGATTTGATAATTAATTATAAAAACTCTAGAAATAAGATATTACCTAAACCTGCTCAAACTTTCTCAACTTCACGTTGTTGTTTTAACTGCTCTAATCCGGCATAAATTTGTTGCTGAATCTGATCGCGAAAATCTTTCAATTGTTCAGTATCTTTAATATGCATTAAATTTTGTCGCGGCATAAATTGAAAATAAAAAGGTAATCGTTTCGGGATAATATTTTTAGGCAAGGACGGAATCACATCGCCATGCCGGAGTAATTTATCCAGTTGAGGTACTTTCAAAAGCTTTTGAAACCATTGACTTTCAATAATCAGATTGGCATCAAAACCGAGTTCAAAGACTTCATCGCCACCTAATGCTGCAAATGGAACAATGTCGTAGTTAAACTCTTGCGCCAGTTTTAAGAACCCATAACGCTGTTTCCAGATCAGCTGATAAGCCTCACCTTTTCTTTTTAGGACTTCTCGCCCTCCGCCGGGAAAGACCAGAATTGAATACCCCTGTTGCATCACGGCACGGATATATTCTTTATTCCCATCGACCGCACCAAATTTTTTAAACAGGGTGCGCCAACCCGGCAGATAAAAATGGCCATGATCAGCAATACTGACCACAGCCACTTTATGTTGGTTATAGAGGTAATCAATCAGTATCGGTGAATCAAATATTCCATACAGGGTGTGATTACCGACATACATTGCAGGTTTGGATGCATCAATATGTTCAGCACCTAAAAAGGTCGGTCTGAAATACAGTTTGGATAACGCACTTAAACGTTTGATCCATTTTGCATCATGCTCAACCTGCAATAGATTATTCCTTATGCAACAACATGTTTTTGTACAAGAATCGAACCGACAGAATAACCTGCACCAAATGAGCAAAGTACACCGTATTCGCCGTTATTTACTTCATGCGCAGTACGGTGTAACGCAATAATCACACCAGCAGAAGAGGTATTGGCAAATTCATCAAGAATAATAGGCACAAGTGCACGGTCAGCATCTTTACCCACCACGTATTTCAAGATCAGATCATTCATGCTGGCATTGGCTTGGTGTAACCAGAAACGCTTCACATTGGTCGGTGCAATCTGGTTTTTCTCAAGTTGCTCGGTAATGATTTTCGCAACCAGTGGACAAACCTCTTTAAAGACTTTACGACCGTCTTGCTGAAACAGTTTGTCATCTACAACTGCATCTTCACTACGGTTCAAGTAACCAAAGTTGTTGCGAATGTTGTTTGAAAATTGGGTGAATAAATACGTATCTAGAATTTCAAAACCAGTTTTAGTTGTGGTTTCTTCAATAATAGAGGCTGTTGCGACATCACCAAAAATGAAGTGGCAGTCACGTGAACGAAAATCAGTATGACCGGAAGTAATTTCTACATTCACCAGCAGTACACGGCGTGCGCCACATTTAATGGCATCAGCTGCCTGTTTTAGTCCAAATGTCGCAGCAGAACAGGCGACATTCATGTCATAGGCATAGCCTTCAATACCTAAAGCCGTTTGAATTTCAATGGCTACAGCAGGATAAGCACGTTGGATGTTAGAACATGAAAGAATCACAACATCGATATCTTCGGCTGTAACACCGGCATTTTCCATCGCCTGTTTAGCTGCTGTAACGCCCCATTCCGCCTGAATGGAAAATTCATCATTACTGCGTTCACGTAAACGTGGATATAGACGTTTTGGATCTAGCACACCTGACTTTTCAGCAACATAACGACTTTTAACACCCGATGCTTTTTCAATGAATTCTGCATTTGAACCGCGACGCTCTTCAATTTCACCCGCTGCGATTTTTTCAGCATTGTCGTGGTTAAACTGTTCCACATAAGCATTTAAACTTGCAACCAATTCTTCATTACTAATAGCTTCTTCTGGGTGATAAAGGCCAGTACCTGTAATACGAATGCCCATGTAAAACTCCTGCTAATATCCCGCTATGTTAACTGATGCCTAATTGATTCCATACTTTTTGCAATCGGGTTGGAGAAATCGGCATCTTTGTTTTCATTGGCTGGGAGAACAAAGAAATGCGAAATTCTTCAATCATGAAGTACAGTTCTTTCAGGCGAGCATCATTTTTAAACTTAAATAATCTTTCCATCCATGGATCAACTTGATCGATGGCAGAATTGTCCCTTTGTAAGTTATTGGGCAAGCGCTCCAAACGCAAAACTAACGCCTTCAAATAACGGGGAAATTCCTGCCAGATGTCCGCAGATTTCACATACACACAGTTGGAAAGATTCATTAAATCAAGCTGATCTTCAATGTCATCGATATTTTTCCCAAAAAGAGAATCGTCTAAAACCAACAATTTCCGACGAATATCCTGCCACTGGATATAAATATCACTCAGTACTAATAATGCCTCTTGTCCATTCGTTAGGAAAGATTTTTTTACATTTAAAATCAAGTTTTGAAACTCTTCAGTATTGACAGGAAGCTCATTTATTGTCATCTGAAGTGTGGCATAAACCAACATTTGTTCTAATTGAGCTTTGTCACCCAATGGTGAATATGCCAAAGCCAGTGGTTTTGAAATCTGTTTTTTCAGTTGACGAACCAAATCACCCAACTGCATATAAACCAGGCGAATCACCCCTTCCCGATGCTGGCGAATCGCTTCAGCCTGATCATTAAAGGTTTGAATGACCACACCAGATTCATCTTTTGCATCCAGCTCTGCAAATGCTTTGGTCGGAACCAAGGCTTGATATTGCTTAACAATCACCCCGGTCACTTTTTGCGATGCTTCAAAAGTAAAATTGTTAGGGAGGGTTTTAAACTCACCCTTGAGCTGTTTCACAGGACTATGCGTTTCGGTACGACAACGTGCTTTAAGTTCAGCCAGATCACGGCCTTTTTCAATTACCCGACCTTTTTCATCAATGACTTTAATGAACGGCAATAAGTACTGATCAACCCGATCAAACGAGAAATCTTTTGCAGTGATTTGTTCGCCACGTAACTGAAAAGCTAAATAATTGAAGATGTGCTCACGTAAATGTACCGCATCTATCCCGCTCATCAGCTTACGCGCAGTATCCGGAATCGGAACCAGGTTACGACGCTTATCTTTAGGCAGTGATTTTAATAATGCTTCAATCAAATTCTGACGCCAGCCCGGTATGCCCCATGACCAGACATTTTCATCAACCTGCGGCAAGGCTTGCACCGGAATTTTAACCGTTGCGCCATCTTCATCATGACTTGGGTCAAAACGGTAACTGGCAGCTAAACGTAAAGAACCATTGTGTAGATAGTCCGGGAATTGCTGCGTGGTGGGACGGTCATTCATCCACAACGCATCATCATCGACGAATAAATAACGCGGATTTTGCGGTTCCACTGTGGCACGCCAGTCTTCAAATGTTCGACGACTGGCGACCTCTTCAGGAACTTTTGATGCGTAAAACTGATAAATGGTTTCTTCATCGACCACCAGATCACGTCGACGCAGCTTATCTTCAACCCGCTCCACTTCTTCAAGCTTAAGCAAGTTGTGCTTTAAGAATGGCGGTGTAATACCCAAATGACCGGTAGTTAAAGCATCACGCAGGAAAATTTCATGAGCCGCAGGCTGGTCAACTTTTTCATAATCCATCAAACGTTTCGGTTCAATAATTAAACCAAACAATGAAATCTGGTCATAACAATTAACGATACCGGCTTTCTTCGACCAATGTGGCTCAAAATAGTGATGTTTCAGCAAATCACGCGCTGCAAGTAGAATCCATTCAGGTTCAATTTTGGCGAGCGTACGCAAATACACCTGAGAGGTTTCTACCATCTCAAAGGCCATGACCCACGGCGTATTAGTCTTATGCAAAGTCGAAGCCGGGAAAATGCGGGCTTTTTGTTGGCGTACTGCCATGAATACATTACGTTCATCGGTCTTGTTGGCAATAAACGAAAGCAAACCGGTCAGTAAAGCACGATGCAGGTTTTCATAACTGGCTTTTTTATCATTAAAGGAAAGCTTTAACCCTTGCGCCAATTCCGTCAATTGTTCATGGGTTTTTTTCCATTCACGCAAACGCAACCAGCTTAAAAAGTGCTGGCGTGCAAAATTACGACGTTTATTTTCGTTCATCGACGCACGATTATTTTGCAAGGTTTCCCATAACTTGATGTAGAACAAAAAGTCAGAATCACCTTCTTTGAATAAGGCATGTTTCTGGTCGGCTTGGGTCTGTTTATCTGCCGGACGTTCACGCGGGTCTTGTACTGCCAGCGCAGCCACAATAATCAGCACTTCATTCAGCACACCAAAATGCGCACCGCCCAAAATCATACGAGCCAAACGCGGGTCAATCGGCATCTTCGCCATTTGCTGACCAATTTTGGTTAAGCCATTGCTTTGAGCTGCACTTTTGCTTGAGGATGATTTATCACCTTTTGTATCCGATGACTGAAGAGCACTTCCCTTCTCATTCATCGCCCCCAGCTCAATCAGCAGCTTACGACCATCATTGACCAAGCGATGATCTGGCGGCTCGATAAAATCGAAACTCTCCAACTCGCCCAGATTCAGACTTTGCATCTGCAAAATCACCGAGGTTAAATTGGTACGCTTAATTTCCGGTTCGGTAAACTCAGGACGGCTGAGAAAATCTTCTTCAGAATACAGGCGAATACAGACACCCGGCGCAATACGACCACAACGCCCTTTACGCTGATTGGCTGCGGCTTGCGACACGGCTTCAATTGGTAAGCGCTGTACCCGTGAACGATAACTGTACCGTGAAATACGCGCAAAACCGCTGTCAATCACATAGCGAATGTTCGGTACGGTTAAAGCGGTTTCGGCCACGTTGGTGGCTATGATAATGCGTCGCCCACTGCCACCCGGATTAAAAATCCTTTGCTGTTCAGCCAAAGCCAAACGCGCATATAAGGGCAAAATTTCGGTATGCCGTGGACCATGCTTTTGCAGGGTTTCTTGCAGTTCGCGAATTTCCTGTTCAGTACTGGCGAAAATCAGAATGTCGGCATGTTCGGGATGGCCTTTGTCCTGAGCATCCTGAAAACACTCGTTGACCGCCTGAACCACTGCACGCGGCAGGTTTTCTTCAAAGTCATCAAACTCATCGTCATCACTACCACCAATCGTCATTTCTGAAATAGGACGATAACGAAGCTCTACAGGGAAGCTGCGCCCTTCGACTTCAAAAACCGGAGCATCGAAAAAGTAACTGCTAAAACGGTTTACATCTAAGGTTGCTGAAGTAATGATGACTTTTAGATCACGACGCTTAGGCAAAAGCTGTTTGAGATAGCCCATAATAAAGTCGATATTGAGTGAACGTTCATGCGCTTCATCAATAATAATCGTGTCGTATTTGGTGAGGAATCGGTCATTGGATAATTCAGCCAGCAAAATACCGTCGGTCATTAAACGGACAATGGAATCTTGCGAACCCTGTTCATTAAAACGAATTTTAAATCCGATTGATTCACCCAGTTTTTCACCGACCTCTTCAGCAATACGTTGCGATACGCTACGCGCAGCCAGTCGACGTGGCTGGGTATGACCAATCATACCGGTTAAACCACGCCCGGCCAGCATGGCAATTTGCGGTAACTGCGTGGTTTTACCGGAACCGGTTTCACCAGCCACAATAATCACTTGATACTGTTGAATCGCTGCAATCAGCTTGTCTTTATATTGAGTAACAGGAAGGTCTTGGTTCAGCTTGATATTCGGGACGCGTGACAGACGCTCACGTACTTTGTGATTAGATTTTTCTAATAATTCTTGATATTGTGCCTCACTAGCATCTTTACCTTTGCGTAGTCGATTTAAACGATGACGGTCACGTGCCATGACCCATTGATCTACATTTAAATGACTTAACACAGATAATCTATCCCAAAACAAAAAATTGAACTGAATATTTTACGCTGTAACGCTCTCGAGAGAAAGACAAGCAAATGTTTATTCATTACCTTTGATGTAAAGAATATACAAAACCATGGAAAATAGATCACTAGTTAAACTAAATCGACTGTTTATATTCTTTAATGATACTCAAATACTTCATTTTATGATGAAGACTTAGCGTACCAATAATTCATTCTAGAAAAGAAACTTAATTAAAAAAAATTTACCCTTGAATTTTAACCCTTGAACCTTCATGTTCTTAGGCAAGCTGAAAAACTAATGTTTTGTCATTTAGTCATCTTTTTTATGTAGATGAAAGATTCAGATTTGGTGGAATAGTAGCCCTTAACTTAGTTAATTCGGTTTTTCCGATTTCAATTATGTAAAAATACTGTTTCAGCAATAACAAAAAATTCGCTATTCTTTTGGATATCAAATACAAACCTCAATCATGGAGACAATGATGAGCTTAATTAATACAGAAGTTAAACCATTTAAAGCAACTGCATTCCAAAATGGTCAATTTATCGAAGTAACTGAAGCTGATCTTAAAGGCAAATGGTCTGTAGTATTCTTCTACCCAGCTGACTTCACTTTTGTTTGCCCAACTGAACTTGGTGACCTTGCAGACAACTACGCTGAATTCCAAAAATTAGGCGTTGAAATCTATTCAGTTTCTACTGACACTCACTTCACTCACAAAGCTTGGCATGATTCTTCAGAAGAAATCAAAAAAATCCAATACGTAATGGTGGGTGATGCGAACTGGACTCTTGCTAAAAACTTCGACGTATTAATCGAAGCTGACGGTCTTGCTGACCGTGGTACTTTCGTTATCGATCCAGAAGGTAAAATCCAGATCGTTGAAATCAACGCTGGTGGTGTTGGCCGTGATGCTTCAGAACTTCTTCGTAAAGTTAAAGCAGCTCAATACGTTCATGCTCACCCAGGCGAAGTTTGCCCAGCTAAATGGAAAGAAGGCGATGCTACTTTAGCTCCTTCAATCGACCTAGTGGGTAAAATCTAATTTGTATTAGATTGAACTGATTCAAAAAAACCACGCTTTTTAGCGTGGTTTTTTTATGGACTATGTAAAACTTGAGATATTTAACTCTTCAGCTCAATCAAAATTGCATCACAATAAATTCAGAGCGTGACGAGTACTAATATAACAGCATTCATTGATTAGAAATATTACAATTCTGCTATACATGCCCTGACCTTTTTATCATAGTTTCAAAGTATGCAGTCAGTGGCTTACTGCTTTATATCCCTACAAAATGAGGGGCGCTTATGGGAACAATGCTTGTTGTCACTTCTTACAAATACAATGCATCTTCACGCTATTTAAAAATTTTTTATAGCAATGGATCTGGAGAGCTTTATCACCCTGTCCCGGAATTTATTTATAATAATTTACTGCGCTGTACTGATAAAACCGCTTTTGTACAAAAATATTTAGAATACGACGTACACTTTACCCGTATTTCAATTATTTAATCTAAATCAAATAGATAAATCAGGGTCATTTCCCTGATTTATTGATTAAACTCGATTCAGATTCGCGTAATATTTTATTTATAGCAAATCATAAACAAACCCGCACCTATAGATAATGTCATGGTGATAAAACGCCCATCGTCCTTGACCAGCTCAATGAAACTTTTCACTTCTGCGGCATGGGAAATAACATTATCGACAATCAAAACCCCTCCTTGCGGATGAATCATATTTTGCAGATAAGCCCAATAATCGACATAAGCATCGCGCTCAGCATCTAACAATATAAAATCATAATGATTGCTACCGTTTTCTAAAAACTCCTGAGCATCTCCTACCCAAAAATCAATAAATTCATCCAGTGTCAACTCTTGCGCATATTGTTGTGCTTGAGCGGTTCGTGAAGGATCAATTTCTAGTGTGGTCACATGACCTTGAGTGGTTTGCGCTGCATTGGCAAGCCACAAAGTTGAATAGCCTGTAGATGTCCCGATTTCTAGAATTGATTTCGATTGCTGGATACGAATTTGCATCGCTAAAAATAATGCAGAATCAGGCTCAATATTTCTATAACGCTGAATACGGTCATGTTGTAAGGCATCAAATTTGATAAAGCTTTGATACAACTCTTGCATCCGTTGCTGGAATGTCAAACTCATGCTCATATCCGATGTCCCTATCTTTAGCGGTTATTCTGAGTCTAACCGATCCATACCAGAAATCTATATCTATGCAGTTTCTTGAATCAATTTAAATCGAGGGAGCACTTGACCATCAGCCAGAGTGACCGTTTCCTGAAACATCTCTAAAGGACGTACCCACATGGAATAATCACCATATAAGCATTGATAAACCACAAGCTTTTCACGCGTTTCACTATGTGTTGCCACATGAAACACCTGATATAAATTGCCTTTATAATGTTGATAAATTCCGGATTTAAGATTCATTCATTCTTACCTATTAAAGAATCATCCTTATCATAATCAAAAATTTTCCTGACCATGACTTAAATTTAATTATTTCCATAAAAATTAAGATTAACTACTTGAATATTCACGTTAAACCCTCATCTTTAACGTCGAATGCAAACTCATGTAAACGAACAATCAATCTATTTATCCGATTATAAATATTAAAATGAATTGTTTTATCTATTCATTCATTTATCTTAGTATAGCCTTATTAAATAAACATTTACTCCCTTGGAGAGGTTAGCCATG